>NZ_JBHTML010000047.1:0-24497 GCF_042679445.1 Arthrobacter sp. GCM10027362 | reverse complement strand
GGTGCCCAGCGCCGCGGCCCGGAGGCCGATGTCCCGGGCCAGCCCGTCGGCCAGGTCCCGGCCCTCCCTGATCTCCCGGGCCAGGCCCGCGAGCGTCGTGTGGACGCCGGTGACGGCCTCGATCTGCTCCTGCTTGAGCTCGTGGACCAGCCGGACGCCGGTTTCCCCGGGCCGGCGGCGGTTCCTGCCGGCACGCTCGAGCAGCTCGCAGACCGCAGGCGCCGCCGTGCCCGTGGCCGGGTCGACCAGCAGCAGTTCCTCTTCGGCGCCGAAGGTCCTCATCGCGTGCTCCTGCCGGCCGTCCTAGGAGGCTGCCAGCCGCGGGGCCAGGGCGTTGTCGAGCATGGACAATGCGGACGCGATGGCCATGTGCATGTCCAGGTACTTGTAGGTCCCCAGCCGGCCGCCGAAGTAGACGTCGTGCTCCGCGGCGGCCCGCTTCCGGTAGCCGAGCAGCCGCTGCCGGTCCGCGGCGGTGTTGACCGGATAGTACGGCTCGTCCGCAGGCGTGGCGGTGCGCGAGTATTCCCTGACGATGACGGTGGCGTCCGCCGGGTACTCGCGCTCGGGATGGAAGTGCCTGAACTCGTGGATCCGGGTCCAGGGGACGTCCTCGTCGGCATAGTTCATGACGGGGGTGCCCTGGAAGTCTGCGCACGGCAGGACCTCGGGTTCGAAATCCAGGGTACGCCAGCCGAGCGGGCCCTCGGCGTACTGGAAGTACCTGTCCAGCGGCCCGGTGTACACAATGGGCAGCCCGGCGGGCAGGTCCTGGCGCACGTCGAAGAAGTCCGTTTGCAGCCGCACCTCGATCAGCTCCGATTCGGCCATCCGGTTCAACCAGGCGGCATAGCCGCCGGCCGGAAGACCTTCGTAGGTGTCCGTGAAGTACCGGTTGTCGAAGGTGTAGCGCACCGGCAGGCGGGTGATGATGTCCGGGCTCAGCTCCCGGGGGTCGGTCTGCCACTGTTTGGCTGTGTACCCGCGGACGAAGGCCTCGTACAGGGGCCGGCCGATCAGCGAGATGGCCTTGTCCTCCAGGTTGTCCGCCCGGCCGGCACCCGTTCCCGCCTGGCGCGCCACCAGGGCCCGGGCCTGGCCGGGAGTGAGGTACTGGCCGAAGTAGGCGCAGATGGTGCCGAGGTTGATCGGCATCGGATAGACCTGGCCCTTGAAGACGGTGAAGACCCGGTGCTGGTAGTTCGTGAAGGCGGTGAACCTGTTGACGTACTGCCAGACCCGGTCGTTGGAGGTATGGAACAGATGCGCCCCGTAGCGGTGGACCTCTATCCCGGTTTGCGGTTCGGCCTCGGACCAGGCATTTCCGCCCAGGTGGTTTCGGCGGTCCAGGAGCAGCACGCGGCTGCCCCACTCCCGTGCGGCCGTCTCCGCAACGGTCAGCCCGAAGAGGCCGGCCCCGACGACAATCAGGTCGTAGGGCGCCCGCCGCCTCATCGCTGGACCGCCTGTGCCGTCCGGCACGGGGCGGGCGTGCCGCAGGTGGTGCAGCGGCCGACAGCGTCCCCGGCAGGCGGATGGAGCACGAGCACGTGGGAAAGCCTGGCCAGCAGCGGGGCACGCAGGAACGGGGTGGCGGAGGTGACGGCGGCATCGGCCAGTTCCGTGACCTCGGGACCGGACAGCCGGAGGCTGCCCAGTGCCGGATCCTGCATGCCGGCGATCGCGGCGCCGACGCCGCGGCCGTGGGCGGACTCCAGGTCCTCGGCCAGTGTGCTGCCCTGCTCCCGGTGTCCGCTCATGCCGTCTCCTCCTGCTCGCTGGCCGCCGCGCCGGCTGCCGGCCGCATGAGGGCAAACATTGCCCTGGCGATGGTGTCCCAGTCGTTGCGGGCCCGCAGCCGTGCGGACCGCCGGTCCCGGTCCTGCAGGGAATCGCCCTTTGCCTCGACGCAGGCACGGGCGAAGCCGGCCGCGTCCCGGGCCAGGTGGACGATGCCGGTATAGTCCGACACGACGTCGGGAACGGGCGTGGAAACCACCGGGAGTCCGGCCGCCAGGTACTCCAGCGTCTTCGTCGGACTGATCGACCGCGTCGCCTCGTTCAGCGCAAAGGGCATGAGGGCGACGTCGAAACCGGCCATCACCGCCGGCAGGTCGTCGTAGGCGGCCATGCCCGGATACTCGATATTCACGGCCCGCGGCAGGCCCGCCGGGTCGATCTTGGCCACGGGGCCCACAATCCGGACAATCCAGTCCGGCAGGGCGGAGGCGAGCCCGGCCAGCAGATCCAGGTCAAGGCGTTCATCGATGACCCCCACATAGCCGGCGACCCTGGCCGTGCGCGGCCGGTCGGCCGCCCGCAGCAGCCGGGAGCGGGCGTAGTGGGCGGCGTCGACGCCGCTGGGGAAAAGATGGCAGCCCTGCTTCCGGTGTTCGAGCACGGACCGGTGCAGGGAACGGCCGCCGGCAAAGACGACGTCGGCCTCGGCCAGCAGCCTGCGCTGGCGCAGGCGCAGGCCTTCGGGGGCGTGCGCGAAGGAGGCGAGGTCGTCCATCACGTCGTAGCACAGCAGGCCAGGATCAAGGTCCATGGCAGCCTCGATCGCCATCGGCGTGAACAGGAAGGCCGTGGGGCCGGCCGGGCGCTTGAGGCTTTGGAAGAACGAGCGCAGCAAGGCGCCGTAGTCCTCCGAACCCGGGGCCCCGAAACCCGATACCGCCGACTGCCCTGCCCGCCGGGGGATTTCCAGCCACACCCTGGTGACCGGCCCGCAGTCCTGCTGCCGCAGCACCGGTTCCGCAACGCTGGCGGGAACCGGTTCCTCAACGAACCAGGTCCGGGCGGACGGCTCCTTCAGCTTCGCAAAACGCGTGACCAGGTGCTGCGGGCGCTGCCAGACCCAGTCCCAGCGGAGGTGCGAAAAGACAACAAGGTCGGTGGCTGCGCTGCGGGGCATGAGTTTTTCCTTCCGGGACGCGGTTAAGGGAAAGACGGTCTCGGCGGCAGGGGGGTCCTCCCACGGCCAGTGCGCCATGAAGGGCAGGAAGCCCGCCAGTTGGGCATCGCAGGGGGCCTGGAAGCGGTATGCGGGCAAGGCCGCGGCGGGCGCTCCGGCCAGGGCCGCCTCCCAGGCAGCGGTAAAGGTGTTCTGCTCCAGCAGCCCGTCCGGGCCCGGGCCGAGGATGCCCACCGGATCCCTGCGGCCGGCGGGGCGGGCGAGCAGCGAGTCCCAGTCGCAGGAGTCCAGGACCGGAAACCAGCAAAAGCCGCGGAGGTCGAGGCCGCGCGAGACCGCCAGCTCGTATTGTTCGAGCATGTGCCGCAGCCACGAGGCCCGGTCCGGCGGCAGGCCGCGCAGGTTGGTTTCGGTCAGCATCATGGGCAGGCCGTACCGGTCGCCGTATTGCCGGGCGACGGCGGCGAATCCGAGCGGGCGCGGGGACGGGGCGTGGCCTCCGGACAGGTCGTACCACCATTCCGAGTGGGCATAGTAGTCCAGGCCCAGCACGTCGACGTGCAGGGGGGGCAGCTCCAGCAGGTCCTCGCCGCCGGCGCGGAGGAGTTCGGCCAGAAAGGGCCGCGACGGGTCGACGTCATGATGCACCGCCAGGTCCAGGACAATGTGCCGGCGGTCATTGGCGAGCGCAGCGTAATGGGACGGACCGCCTGGGGCGCCGGCGTGGTGCTCGCAGGTATCGACCCAGACGTGGCGGGCCTCGGGCAGCTGCTCCGCCCAGACGGCGGCCGCCCGGCTCAGCCACGGCAGCACGCTGCGCAGCAGGCGGACGAAGCCGTCCACGCCGTGGTCGTACGGCGGCCAAAGGGCCTCGTGGCCGGCCAGGAACAGGGTGGCAAAGGGTTCGTTGAAGAGGGTGTAGTGGCGCAGCCAGGGGTAGCGTGACGCCACCGCCTCGGCGTAGCGGAGATAGGCCGGACCGAACCGGCGGTCCCGGAAGCCGTCGGAAAGCCAGCCCGGATAACTGGTGTGGTGGACGAGGTCGACCACCGGATCGAAGCCCAGGTCGCGCAGCAGCGCAAGTTCCGTGTCGGTGGAGGTCCAGTCGAAGCGCCCCTGTGCCTGCTCGATCCGGTGCCAGCGCAGGGGATACCTGATGATTTTCAGTCCTGCGTCGCCGAGGCTCTGCAGCACCGCGGGGAGGCTGGAGCCGTCCCCGGAGATCTCAAGGACATCCTGGCCGTGGATGGGCAGGTAGGTGCTTTCGAAGCCCGCCAGGTACCTGATTCGGCCGGGCTTGTGCCGGCTGCGGCCTGAGCCGAAGGAGCTGACAGTCTCGTAGTCCATGATCCCACCCATGCAATAGATGACCCAAGGCCCCGCTGCTCGATACCCAGTGGAGCCATCAAACCCTAGTCAGCGGTGTTTGTGAACCCCCGTACGGCTAAAACAGGGCAGTTTTGCTAAGCAGACTTATTAAAATTGCCAAGCAAGCTTTCTTTTTCTGGACGCACTCGGTAGCGTCTAAGGACCGGTCCGGTCGTTGGCCAGCCCAGACAGCTGGGGGTGGCTCCCAGGACGCCGGGCACCGTCAGCTCAGAGGGGAAATCCTTCATGTTCTTCCACAAGCAGGAGCTCCAGTACAAAGCAACCCCCGACAAGCCCGATGCGGTCTTTGCCCGGAAACTGCAGGAAGTGATCGGCGGCCAGTACGGGGAAATCACCGTGGCCATGCAGTACAGCTTCCAGGCATGGAATGCGCACATGCCGGGCAAGTACCGCGACATGCTTTTCGGGATCGGTGCCGAGGAGTTCGGCCACGTCGAGATGCTGGCCACCATGGTGGCCCAGCTGCTGGAAAAGGCGCCGCTGGGCATCACCGACGACGCGGTCCAGTCCGATCCCACGGTCGCCGCGGTGATCGGCGGGACCGACGTGCAGGCCGCCATCGTTGCCGGCGCGGGGGTGCGGCCCGTGGACAGCAACGGCAACCCCTGGCAGGGCAGCTACGTCACGGCCAGCGGGAACCTGCTGGCGGATTTCACCGCCAATGCCAACGCCGAGATGCAGGGCAGGCTCCAGGTGGCCCGGCTCTACCACATGACCGATGACCACGGGGTCCGGGACATGCTGTCCTTCCTGCTGGCCCGCGACACGATGCACCAGAACCAGTGGATCGCCGCCGCCCAGGAGCTGCGGGAGGAAGGCGCCGAGGACCTTCCGGTGCCCAGCAACTTCCCGCTGAACAAGGAAAAGCGCGAGGTCGCCTACCAGTACCTGAATTTCTCGGACGGTCCGGCGGCCGCCGAAGGCTCCTGGGCCAGCGGCCCCACCCCGGACGGCAAGGGCGAGTTCAGCTACGCGGATGGCCCCACCTCCTCGGCGCCGATGCCGCCGCCGACCCATCCCGACTCGCGCTTCTTCGGCACCACCGAACTGCCGAACATGATGGAAAAGGCGGCGGGTGCGGTCCAGGACAAGCTGCACAAGGAATAGCCGGGAATCCGGAGGCCGAGGGCGGCCCGGCGGGACAGGGGAAACGGCAATGTTGCACGAAAACATCGCCGGGGGCATCCACCTGTTCGAACAGGCCAACGTGAACTGCTACATCGTCCAGGACGAAGGCGGGTTCATGCTGGTCGATGCCGGGCTGCCCGCCATGTGGAAGCCCATGATGGCGGCGCTGGCCCGGCTCGGGCACCGGCCCGGGGAAGCATCCGCCCTGGTGCTCACCCACGCCCACTTCGACCACGTGGGGTTCGCGGCCAGGCTCCAGCGGGAGCACGGAGTGCCGGTCTACGTCCACCCCGGTGATGCCTATCTGGCCGCCCACCCGTACCGCTACCGGCACGAACGGAACCGGCTGTTCTACCCGCTGCGCTACCCGCGGTGCATCCCCCTGCTGGGCCGCATGGCCCTGGCCGGGGCGCTGAACGTCAAGGGGGTGGAGACCGTCGCGGTGCTGCACGAAGGCCCGGCGCCGGACCTTCCCGGCAAGCCGGTTGTCATCCATACCCCCGGCCACACCGACGGGCACTGCGCCCTGCATTTTCCGGACCGGGACACCATCGTCACCGGCGATGCGCTGGTGACCCTGGATCCATACACCGGGTTCACCGGCCCGCACATCGTGTCGGCCGCGGCGACGGCGGACACCCGGACGGCCCTGGCGTCACTGTCGGCGCTCGCCGCCACGGGTGCCCGGATGCTGCTGCCCGGACACGGGGAGCCCGACGGCGGCGGCATTGCCGCCGCCGTCGACCGGGCCGTGGCACGCGGCGCCACCTAGCGCAAACACAACCAGCGAAGGGACCATGTCCGACACCTTGTCCGCCGGGGGCGCCCGCGGCCTCACGGCCGCGGGGTGGTTTGGAGGTTCCAGGCGCGGAATGCAGCGTCCGGAAAACGCCGCGACCGGCGGCCCCGGGCGCCTGTCCCGGTCCTGGCCGCGTGAGAGCCGGATGGAGGGAGGCGGACGGCCCGAATGGCAGTGAACCCGAAGGACGGGCCTGGCCGCGGGGACCTGCTGGCCCTCATCGAGGAACTCACCTTGTCCACCTGGCAGCCTTCCCGCTTCGAGGTGCGCCTCCCCGTGGCCTACCGCGGCCTCGGAGCGGTGAACCACGGCCTCGAGACCGGGCTGTACCGGCTGCGCGGCGCCTCGAGTGCGGAAATCGAGCCCCACATCCTGCGGAACCTGCGCAAGTATGCCCACCGGGAGGCGTCCCCCGGGGATTCGGACTGGAACTGGTTGAGCGTTGCCCAGCATCACGGTTTGCCCACCCGGCTGCTCGACTGGACGCACTCGCCGTACGTGGCGCTGCATTTCGCCACTGCGGACCTCGCACTGTACGACGAGCCGGGGGTCGTCTGGTGCGTGGACTACGTCGCCGCACATCAGCTCCTGCCCCGGGTGCTCCGGGAGGAGGTCGAGGCCAGCGGCTCCGGCCTCTTCACCGTCGAAATGCTTTCCCGGGCTGCCGCCACCCTGCAGGATTTCGACACCTTCCGCGACCCGGAGGGAAACAGTGTCCCGGTGTTCTTCGAGCCGCCCTCACTTGATGCCCGCATCGCCAACCAGGCGGCGGTTTTTTCGGTGATGACCGATCCCCAGGCCAGCCTGGGCGGCTGGCTGGAGCGGCACCCCGAGCTGTTCCGGAAGGTGCTGATTCCGGCGGAGCTGAAGTGGCGCGTGCGCGACCACCTGGACCAGGCCAACGTGACCGAACGTGTCCTCTTCCCCGGACTGGACGGGCTGTGCCGGTGGCTGGCCCGTTACTACGGGCGGAGGCCGGAGGAGCTGTAGGGGCCGGCTCAGCGCGGCTGGGACGGATTGGTGGGGTCTCCCTGCGATGGCGGATTGATCGGCGGGCCGGACGTCTCCGGCGTGACCTTGGGGCCCGCCTGGCCCACGCTGACCTCGGGGGTGTCCTGCTGCACCGTCCCGCTGGGCGTTGCTCCCTCCCGCAGGGCATTCAGCCGCTGCTGGAGGACCTGTACCACGGGAAGCCTGTTGCCGTGCTGAGTTTCATATTCCAGCAGCGCGGCCACGCCCTGCTCGTCCAGGCCACTGATTCTCGACGGCAGCGTGCCCAGCGGCAGATGATCGTAGTCCGGCAGCGGGAGTTCGTCGTGGTTCGGGGCGCTGTTCATGTTGTTCTCCTCGGGGTTGAACGGAACCATGTTGTGCGCCCTTAAATCCTAAGCCAGCTGATTATTTCCGCAATGCGGTCAGCCCGGTTCCGCCGGCTTGAGGATGTAGCCGGCACCGCGGACCGTGTGGATCATCGGTTCGCGGCCGGCGTCGATCTTTTTCCGGAGGTAGGAGATGTACAGCTCCACGATGTTGGACTGGCCGCCGAAATCGTAGGCCCAGACCCGGTCCAGGATCCGGGCCTTGCTCAGCACACGCCGGGGGTTTTCCATTAGAAACCGGAGCAGTTCGAACTGGGTGGCGGTGAGCGCGACCGGCATGCCGCCACGCGTGACCTCGCGGGTGTCCGGGTTCAGCACCAGATCCCCCACCGCCAGCACGGAGGTAGCCGCGGCGGCGCCGGAGCGCTGGACCAGCCGGTGCAGCCGGAGCAGGACTTCCTCCAAACTGAACGGCTTGGTGACATAGTCGTCCGCCCCGGCGGCCAGGCCGCCGATGCGGTCCGCCACGGCATCCCTGGCCGTGAGGAAAAGCGCGGGCACGTCCGGCATGAACGACCGGATCCTGCCGAGGACCTCCACGCCGTCGGCGCCGGGCATCATGATGTCGAGGACCAAAACGTCGGGGCGGAACTCGCGGGCACGCTGGACCGCTGCGGTGCCGTCCGCCGTCGTGGCCACCTCCCAGCCGGCCAGCCGCAGCCCCAGGCCGACCAGTTCCGTCAGCTTGGGCTCGTCGTCCACCACCAGCGCGCGGATCGGGGTGCCGTCCGGATGGCGCAGCCGGGGCAGGCCGTCGGTGAGGGCATGTGCTGGAGGTTCGGTCATGCGTTTTCCTTCCGTCACACCGGCTGCCGGCCCTGGCCGGCCGTACTGATCAGAGCGTATCCGGCACGGCCGCCATCTGGCGCGCGCACCCGGCGCCCGGCAGGCGGACGGTAAATTCGGTCCTGCCCGGCCTGCTGTCCACCCCGATCCGCCCGCCGTGGGCGGTCACAATCGCCTCGGCGATGGACAGGCCCAGGCCGTGGGTGCCGCTGTCGGAGCGGGCCGGATCCGCCTGGGTAAAACGCGAGAAGATCCGGTCCACCATCTCCGGGGCAATGCCCGGGCCGTCGTCGGTGACGCTGATGACGGCGGCAGCGCCGTTTTCGCTGCGCAGCGCGGTCAACACCGTGGTTCCGGGGCGGGTGTGCCGGTGGGCATTGGCCAGCAGGTTGATCAGGACCCGCCTCAGCTGGCTTTCGTCCCCGCGCACGGTCACCGGTTCGTCGGGCAGCTCCACCCGCCAGGTGTGTGCCGGCGCGGCCGCCTGGGCGTCGCTGACGGTTTCGACCACCAGCTGGGTCAGGTCCACGTCTTCGTCCTGCCGGGGGTGTCCCTCGTCCAGCCGCGCCAGCAGCAGCAGATCCTCGACCAGCGCCGTCATCCGGCGGGATTCGGATTCGACCCGCTCCAGGTACAGCCGGCCGTCCGGAGCGAGCGGCTGCGTGAAACGGATCAGCTCGGCGTAGCCGCGGATCGTGGCCAGCGGCGTGCGCAGTTCGTGGCTGGCGTCGGCAACGAAGCGGCGGAGCCTGGTTTCAATGCGGCGGCGTGCGCCGAGGGCGCCGGCGACATTGTCCAGCATGAGGTTGAAGGCATGGCCCAGGCGGCCGACCTCCGAGACGGGCAGTGCGGCCGCCGGCGGGACGCGGACGGACAGGCTGACGTCCCCCTGGGCCAGCGGAAGCCGCGAGACCTGGGTGGCCACGGCGGACAGTTCCTCCAGCGGGCGCAGCGTCCGCCGGATGATGACCATGCCCAGCAGTCCGGTGGCAGCCAGCCCGGCCAGGGACACGGCCGCCGTCGTCGTCGTCAGCGAAGCCAGCGTCCTGTCCAGCCCGGCCAGCGGCAGGCCCGTGACAATGATGTCTTCGTCCTCCTGGTCCGGGCGGGCAACCAAACGGTAGACGCCCACGGACAGCGTGCGGTCGATCGGCGGCCCGCCCACCGCCAGGCCTTCCAGCAGCCGCTGATCCCGCCGGGGCAGATCCTGCCGCCGGCCCTCGGGGGTCAGCAGCCCGGCCCGGTCGACCTCCCCGTCCCGCAGCCGGGCATTCAGGGTGCCGGCACCCTGGGCCGGCGCCGCGAGCAGGTCCGGGGGGCTCTCGTCCGCGCCGCGGTACAGCAGGCCGAAGCGGACGGCCCGGTTGGAGGCCTCCTCAAGCTGCTGGTCCAGCTGCCCGGACAGGTAGATCTTCATGGCGCCATAGCCCATCACGCCCACCGTGCCGGACATGGCGGCCAGCAGGGCCAGCGTTGCCAGCAGCAGCTTGGTGCGCAGGGGCCAGGCGGCGAATCCGCGCCGGGGTCCGGGCCGGCGCGGCGGCCTCGCCGGCGGGGGTGGTACGTTGACATTCTGCATCGAATGCCTCGTTTTCACATCGAAGCTAAAGCTGCGGCACCCGGCTTGGCGGGGCCGCACCGGGTGCAAGGTGACTCGATACTACCTGCGCGGCCGGCCGTCCGATACCGGGCGCCCGGCTCCCTACCCTGCGCCGAGGAACCGCACGAGCATGGGCTCGATCCGCGTGAACCACAGGCCGGTGGCGCCGGCGGCTGTCACCAGGACGATGGCCGCGGCCAGGACAAACCAGGGAAACTGTGCCGACTGCCGGAAGCGCGGCTTCACGTGTGCATTCATTGCGGTACCTCCGCTCTCAAATGGATGCCACCCGCCGGGGCAATGCGGGTGGCACACAGCCAGTTTCACGGCCGAGTGTGGGCGGATGATGTGGACTGCTTAAGAGTTGACTGTGTCCAGGTGCCGGGCCGCCGCTGCCTGGCCGGCCTCCGGGTTCTCCGCTACCGGGCAGGCCGTGTAGCCTTCAGCCTTTTCGAACAGGGTCCGCAGGTGGGCCCCGTGGCTTTCCAGCCACAGTGCATTCGCCGCCTTGGTGACGGTATTGACGCGTCCGGTGCGGACGATGCGCCCGTCTTTCCAGATCTGGACCTGCCGCCCGGCCAGGAGGTTCCAGTCTTCGGCGCAGAGACCGTCCATTCGTGCTGCCTTTCGTGATGATTGCCGCGCCCGTAAGGGCCAAACCTAGTTGAACGCTAGCGGGCGGCCGGCCGGAGCGATATGTGCTTGGACACGGCCGGGACGGGGTTGTTCTGTACGGATGACCAGCGGCCCCTACCGCATCCATGCCCGCTGCAGCACCATGGACTTGGCAGTTGGATTGCACCTGACGGCTCGGCTGTCCCGCCGGGACCTGCCGGGAAAGGACACCACCATGCTCCCTGCGTCCGTGCAGGCATTCATTGACGCCGAGATTGACGCCAACACCACCGACTTCTCCGACCTGCGGGCGGTGTTCCTCAACGGCACCCTGAAACGTTCCCCCGAGCCCAGCCATACCGAGGGGCTGATCAACATCAGCCGCCATGTGCTGGCCGGGGTCGGGGCACGGGTGGATGTGGTGCGCACCGTGGACCATGTCATCCCGCCGGGTGTGTACCCGGACATGAGGGAGCACGGCTGGGAGCGGGACGACTTCCCGGACATCTACCGGATGCTGGTGGAGCCCGCCGACATTGTGGTGCTGGCCTCCCCGATCTGGCTGGGGGACCAGGCCTCGATGACCAGGCTGGTGATCGAGCGGCTCTACGGCTGGTCCGGTGTGCTCAACGCCGCCGGGCAGTGGTCCTACTACGGCAAGGTCGGCGGCGTGCTGATCACCGGGAACGAGGACGGCGGCAAGCACTGCGCCGCGCAGATGCTGTACGCGCTGTCCCACATCGGGTTCACCATTCCGCCCCAGGCCGATGCGTACTGGACCGGCGAGGCCGGGCCCGGACCGTCCTACCTGGACGACAACCACGGCGCAGCCAACCACTGGACCACCCGCAACACCGTGTTCGCCGCTTGGAACATGCTCCACACCGCGCGCCGGCTCAAGGATGCCGGCGGCATTCCGGCCCATGGCAATGTCGCCACCAACTGGGATCTGTCCAATCCGGAGCACCCCAACCCCGAGTACCGCTAGCTGGCGTTCATCCGCCTCCCACCCCTCGCGCGCCCGGGGCGGGGCCTCGGCGGCTAGGCTGGATTCATGACCGCCCCCGCCTCGCCCCAGACCGCTCCGGACGCCCTCGACGACACGGACCTCGCCGCCTGGCTGGTCCGCTCCGCCGGCGCACTGGCCGCCCGCATGCGCGCCGGTGTCACCACGTTCGAGGAAAAGACCAGCATCTCGGACGTGGTTACCGCCGCCGACCATGCAGCGGAGCAGTTGGTGGTCGACACTCTGCGCCGGCTGCGCCCGGAGGACTCGATCCTCGGCGAGGAGGGCTCCAGCCACGAGGGCAGTTCGGGCCGGACCTGGGTGATCGACCCGGTGGACGGCACCTACAACTTTTTTACCGGCGGCAGCTACTGGTGCTCGGCCCTGGCACTGAAGGACGACGACGGCGTGCGGCTGGGCGCCGTTTACCATCCCGCCGAGGACGCGCTCTGGCTCGGCGGCAGGGACCGGCCGACCACACGGAACCGGGTGCCTGCGGGTCTGGCGGTCTCGGCCCCGCTGGCGCAAAGCTGCGCTTCTGTTTACCTGCATCACACCTATTTCCGCGACGCTGCCGCGGCGCAGCCATACCTGGCTGCGGTACTAGGGGCGGCCACTTACCGCAGCTGGGGTTCGGCCTCCTGCGAGCTGGCGGCGACATCGGCCGGGATCTTCGGGGTCTGGTTCCAGCAGGGGCTGCCCGAATGGGACTGGCTGCCCGGCAAAGCCCTGGTGGAAGCGGCCGGCGGGGACACCGCCGTCGTTGCCGTCAACGGCTATCACTGGTATGTGGCCGGCGGCCGGCAGCAGGTGGCGGATGCCGTCGCGCTGTTGCAGGGCTGAGCCCGGCGCCGCATGGCATGATGGGAGGGATTTCGATCGGTCCTGGAGGGGGAACTGCTGTGGAGAAGAGCTACGAAACCCTAACCCTTGAATGCCTGGGCGAGCTGGCCACGGTGGTCATCAACCGGCCGGACGCCCTGAATGCCTTGAACACCCAGGTCATCGCGGACCTGCGTCAGTTCGTGGCGGACGTGCGCTCGGAGGAGGGCGCCGAGGTCCGCAGCATCCTGATCACCGGCTCGGGTGAGAAGGCCTTCGCCGCCGGTGCGGACATCCGGGAATTGGCGGAGATGACCCCGGCGGAGGCGGAAGAACACAGCGCGGCGATGCAGGACTTCACCCGCACGCTGGAGACGCTGGACCTGCCCGTGATCGCCTGCGTCAACGGCTACGCCTTGGGCGGCGGGCTTGAACTGGCCCTGGCCTGCGACTTCATCTATGCCACGGAGAACGCCCGGTTCGGCCTGCCCGAAGTGAGTCTGGGGCTCATCCCCGGCTTCGGCGGCACCGTCCGGCTGCCCCAGCGGGTGGGCCCGGGCATGGCCAAGGAACTGATCTACACCGGCCGGAACATGCCGGCGCAGGAGGCCTACCGGATCGGCCTGGTCAACGCCGTGTTCGCGAGCAAGGACGACATGCTCGACGCCGCCGCGGCCACCTGCCGCGAGATCGCGGCCAAGTCTCCTGCCGCCGTCGCCAACGCCAAACGCACGGTGGATGCCGCTGCGGGGCTGCCGACGGCAGAGGGCCTGCTGGTGGAGCGGGCCGCCTTTGGCCGCGCCGCCGGCACCGAGGATGCCCGGATTGGCACCAAGGCATTCGTGGCCAAGCAAAAGCCGGAGTTTACCGGCCGCTGAGGATTGGAGCACTCCCGCGAGGTTCGGGCCGCTGCCCGTTCTAGCCGCGGGGCGGAATCCAGGGCTCGGCGTCATCGAGCCGGTGGGCGACTCCGGGTCCGCCGACCTCCTCGAGCAGCTGCCGGGGGCCGACGACGACCAGCAGGCTGCGGGCCCGGGACAGACCGGCATACAGAATCTCGCGCGAGCGTGCCGGGTCCCCGAATCCGTTGACGGCCAGGACCACCACGGAGCGTTCCAGGCCTTTGAAGCCGAGCACGTTACCGTAGAACACGGTGTCTGCGTCGAAGAAGGAGTCCCAGTAGCCGTCCCAGCCGCGCAGGTCGATGATCTGCTGCTGTTCGGGATGCTTGCGCTTGGTGGTCAGCAGGGCCACCTGCCCCGGCGCCCAGCCTTCGGCCTCGGTCAGGTGCGCGACGGTGTCGTCGGCGCGGCCGATGACCTCCGGGACCTCGGTCTCGAGCAGACGCACCTTGGCTCCGGAAAGCCCGCGGGGTGTGGTCAATTCCTCGGAAAGGGAACCGCACAGGGCGGCGATCTGCTTGGTATTGCGGACGTTCTCGCCCAGTACGAACGGATCCGAGGAAACCGGCGGATTGCCTTTGCGGTCAAAGATCCGCTGGCTGTCGTCGGCAAAGACGAACAGCCCGCCCTCGGCCGGGTCCTTGAGGCAGAGCCGGATGGCTTCCCACCAGATGGATTCAAAGTCCTGGCCCTCGTCCACCACGATCGCGTCGAACAGTTCGGACTTGTCCTGCCGGCGGGCACGGTTCATCAGCGTGCGCGGCAGATGGCGGTTGTAGTAGTCGTCCGTGAGCATCCGCGGATCCAGCGGATGGTGGGCGCCCCAGCGCAGCGGCAAATCATGGAACATTCCCACGTGGGCCGGGCGTTCGTTGGGTTTCCAGCTGCCGGTGATGCGCGCGAAATAGCGGGCCAGTCCCCGGCCGTAGCACAGCAGCGCCACGCGCTTGCCTGCTTTGGTCAGCCGACGGGTCTGTTCCAGAGCCAGCCAAGTCTTGCCGCTGCCGGCTCCGCCGATGATTTTGGCGCGCTTCTGGTAGCGGAGCAGGTCCAAGATCCTGCCCTGGTCCCGTGTGAGCTGGTCTGAGCGGGCTTCATGTTCCGCGGCCAGTGCCTGCAGGCCGCTTGTGGTAGGCAGCTCACGCAGGATTTCAGCGGCCATGCGTTTCAGGGCGTCTTTGCCGGTGTCGCCTTCGCCGTCCCCGTAGGTGTTAATTGCGCCGCGGACGGCCTCCCCGGCGCGGACAAGATCTTCCCGGGCGATGACCATGGAGCGGCTGCAACCGGGGATTTCCCAGCCCCGCGGGACCGGCGTGTAGGGGAAGGCGAGCAGGTGGGCGAAACGGCCCTCGTTGCGCACTCCGAGGTGGGCGCCGAGATAGCGCTGGAGCATATGCCGGGCATCCTGGACCTGGGCTACCGGATCCTGCAGCGGGTATTTGCTCCCGTTGCCCTGTTGGTACCAGCGTCCGGCCTCATAGCTGACCCGGCCGCCCTTGACCTCGATGGCAGCGATGCCCACCCCGGGCCAGAGCACCAGCAGGTCGATTTCCCGTTCCCGCCCGTTTTCGTTCAGGTTGGCTGAATGCATGAGGATGGCATCCGAGGGAAGCTGGTGCTCCAGCGCTTCCCAGACCTCCCTTTCGGCGTGCCTGTCCGGCCCGAAGTCGGGCCGCTCCGGAATGCATCGCGGCATGCTGTCCCCTCAGAACAGTTGGCAAGGTATGCCTAAAACCTACCCCAGAAACACCGGCGGGCGCCGCCGAGCTCCGGTGCCTGACGAAGACACCGTCCGGCCCGATGCCGCCGCCAACACCGCGCTGCGGCCGGCCGGCAGGACTGCGGCCATGTTCTTCGACGGCGGGGAATAACGGCACTCCCGGATTTCCTCCGCATGGATCGCTGATTCGGTGCTGCGCCAGGAGCCGGAAGCCTCCAGGCTGGGGCAGGCACCGGATGAAGCACCGGCAGCCCGGCAGGGCCCGGCCAGCCGCTGTCGCTGTGACAACTGCCGGCTGGTGCCGGCGCACCTTGGGTGCCAGCGGTCAGCGGCCGATTTGCGCGCGGGATACGGGACGTGTAATGTTCTTGAGGTTGCCGCCGCCCGGCAGTGAAAACTGCGGAGGCCGGGCAGACAAAACCCCTCAATATATTCGCGGTATTCCGTGCATGCTTTTTAGCTTTTGCGGATTGCTCTGAATAATTGTTCGGGGAACCCTTTTTCGGGTTGGAATTTTCCGCGGAAATGCGGATTTGACAGCGGGAAAAAGGATTGGATAAAGTGGAAACATCGCAGCGAGGAAATGCGGAAAGAATTCAGCTGAATTCGATGCGCGAAGTACCCGGATGCTCCTGTTGTTTGAGAACTCAATAGTGTGCCATGTTTGTTGATACCGGTTTTTTTTGATCGGTTGAACTGCCGCGGCGGTGCCTTCGGGCGGGCCGCGGTGTTTTGCCGGGTTTGAATGGTGCCCGTGCGTGCTCCGGTTTTCCCCGGGGGCGTGCGGGTTCCGCGAAGGTTTTTGCGGAGAGTTTGATCCTGGCTCAGGACGAACGCTGGCGGCGTGCTTAACACATGCAAGTCGAACGATGATCCGGCCTTCGGGCCGGGGATTAGTGGCGAACGGGTGAGTAACACGTGGGTAACCTGCCCCCGACTTCGGGATAAGCCCGGGAAACCGGGTCTAATACCGGATACGACCTTCCGCCGCATGGCGGGGGGTGGAAAGGATTCCGGTCGGGGATGGACTCGCGGCCTATCAGCTGGTTGGCGGGGTAACGGCCCACCAAGGCGACGACGGGTAGCCGGCCTGAGAGGGTGGACGGCCACACTGGGACTGAGACACGGCCCAGACTCCTACGGGAGGCAGCAGTGGGGAATATTGCACAATGGGCGCAAGCCTGATGCAGCGACGCCGCGTGAGGGATGACGGCCTTCGGGTTGTAAACCTCTTTCGGCAGGGAAGAAGCGGAAGTGACGGTACCTGCGGAAGAAGCGCCGGCTAACTACGTGCCAGCAGCCGCGGTAATACGTAGGGCGCAAGCGTTGTCCGGAATTATTGGGCGTAAAGAGCTCGTAGGCGGTTTGCCGCGTCTGCCGTGAAAGCCCGGGGCTCAACCCCGGGTCTGCGGTGGGTACGGGCAGACTGGAGTGCAGTAGGGGAGACCGGAATTCCTGGTGTAGCGGTGAAATGCGCAGATATCAGGAGGAACACCGATGGCGAAGGCAGGTCTCTGGGCTGTAACTGACGCTGAGGAGCGAAAGCATGGGGAGCGAACAGGATTAGATACCCTGGTAGTCCATGCCGTAAACGTTGGGCACTAGGTGTGGGGGGCATTCCACGTCCTCCGCGCCGCAGCTAACGCATTAAGTGCCCCGCCTGGGGAGTACGGCCGCAAGGCTAAAACTCAAAGGAATTGACGGGGGCCCGCACAAGCGGCGGAGCATGCGGATTAATTCGATGCAACGCGAAGAACCTTACCAAGGCTTGACATGGGCCGGACCGCCGCAGAGATGCGGCTTCCCTTCGGGGCCGGTTCACAGGTGGTGCATGGTTGTCGTCAGCTCGTGTCGTGAGATGTTGGGTTAAGTCCCGCAACGAGCGCAACCCCCGTTCCATGTTGCCAGCGGGTTATGCCGGGGACTCATGGGAGACTGCCGGGGTCAACTCGGAGGAAGGTGGGGACGACGTCAAATCATCATGCCCCTTATGTCTTGGGCTTCACGCATGCTACAATGGCCGGTACAAAGGGTTGCGATACTGTGAGGTGGAGCCAATCCCAAAAAGCCGGTCTCAGTTCGGATTGGGGTCTGCAACCCGACCCCATGAAGTCGGAGTCGCTAGTAATCGCAGATCAGCAACGCTGCGGTGAATACGTTCCCGGGCCTTGTACACACCGCCCGTCAAGTCACGAAAGTCGGTAACACCCGAAGCCGGTGGCCCAACCCCTTGCGGGAGGGAGCCGTCGAAGGTGGGACCGGCGATTGGGACTAAGTCGTAACAAGGTAGCCGTACCGGAAGGTGCGGCTGGATCACCTCCTTTCTAAGGAGCGGCCGGCAATGCCGCACCGGGATTTCCCGGTGCCGGGGTTGCCCAGGCACCCGCTGCGGGACCGTGCGTGTCCCGGCGGGCAGCTCAGGGTGGAATATCAACGAATCGGTCCGGTTTTTCCGGGCCGGTCCTGCCAGTACGGAACCGTTGGTTCCTGGAACGCGGGGCCGGTGCGGTCCGGGCCCGTGGCACACTGTTGGGTCCTGAGGCAACAGGGCCGCCCCTGCGGGGGCGGGACGGTTGTTTCACGGTTCCCGGGCGTTCCGGGTCCTGCGCTGCGGCGCGGGGCCGGGCGTGACGGGGTTGTTGTTTGAGAACTGCATAGTGGACGCGAGCATCTTATAAAGAAGTGATCTCTGGATTGCTGATCTGTGTGGTCAGGTTTTTCAGGGCACACGGTGGATGCCTTGGCATCGGGAGCCGATGAAGGACGTGGGAATCTGCGATAAGCCTGGGGGAGTCGATAACCGGACCCTGATCCCAGGATTTCCGAATGGGGAAACCCCGCCGCATGTCATGTGCGGTGACCGCCGCCTGAACACATAGGGCGCGCGGGGGGAACGCGGGGAAGTGAAACATCTCAGTACCCGCAGGAAGAGAAGACAACAGTGATTCCGTCAGTAGTGGCGAGCGAACGCGGACGAAGGCCAAACCGGTCCATGTGTGATAGCCGGCGGGCGTTGCATGGCCGGGGTAGCGGGACCTTCCCTACCAGTTCTGCCGGACTGGTGAAGCGGGTGCGCGTGCATAGTCGAACAGGTTTGAAGGCCTGACCGGAGAGGGTGTCAGTCCCGTAGACGAAATGCATGGCGCCGCTTGGAGGGGATCCCAAGTAGCACGGGGCCCGAGAAATCCCGTGCGAATCCGCCAGGACCACCTGGCAAGCCTGAATACTACCCGATGACCGATAGCGGACCAGTACCGTGAGGGAAAGGTGAAAAGTACCCCGGGAGGGGAGTGAAACAGTACCTGAAACCGTGTGCCTACAATCCGTCGGAGCAGGCTTTGTTCCTGTGACGGCGTGCCTTTTGAAGAATGAGCCTGCGAGTTAGTGCCGTGTCGCGAGGTTAACCCGTGGGGGGAAGCCGCAGCGAAAGCGAGTCCGAACAGGGCGGTGCAGTGGCACGGTCTAGACCCGAAGCGGAGTGATCTACCCATGGCCAGGTTGAAGCGACGGTAAGACGTCGTGGAGGACCGAACCCACTTCAGTTGAAAATGGAGGGGATGAGCTGTGGGTAGGGGTGAAAGGCCAATCAAACTCCGTGATAGCTGGTTCTCCCCGAAATGCATTTAGGTGCAGCGTTGCGTGTTTCTTGCCGGAGGTAGAGCTACTGGATGGCCGATGGGCCCGACCAGGTTACTGACGTCAGCCAAACTCCGAATGCCGGCAAGTCAGAGCGTGGCAGTGAGACCGTGGGGGATAAGCTTCACGGTCGAGAGGGAAACAGCCCGGACCGCCGACTAAGGCCCCCAAGCGTGTGCTAAGTGGGAAAGGATGTGGAGTTGCCCAGACAACCAGGAGGTTGGCTTAGAAGCAGCCACCCTTGAAAGAGTGCGTAATAGCTCACTGGTCAAGTGATTCCGCGCCGACAATGTAGCGGGGCTCAAGCACACCGCCGAAGTCGCGGCATCCAGTCAACAGCCAAGCCTTCGTGGTTCAGGCGTCTGGATGGGTAGGGGAGCGTCGTGCCGGCCGTGAAGCCGCGGGGTGACCCAGCGGTGGAGCCGGCACGAGTGAGAATGCAGGCATGAGTAGCGAAAGACGGGTGGGAAACCCGTCCGCCGGATGATCAAGGGTTCCAGGGTCAAGCTAATCTGCCCTGGGTAAGTCGGGACCTAAGGCGAGGCCGACAGGCGTAGTCGATGGACAACGGGTTGATATTCCCGTACCGGTAAAGAACCGCCCCTGCCGACCCGGCGGGGCCGGCCGCCCGAACCGCGGGCCTTCCCTTCGGGGATCGGCCGCGGGGAGCGCGGCGGGCCAGCCGGCAAGGCCAGCGCATTAACAGGTGTGACGCAGGAAGGTAGCCGGGCCGGGCGATGGTTGCCCCGGTCCAAGGGCGCAGGGCGAACGGTTGGCAAATCCGCCGTTCACAGGCCTCAGACCCGACGGGACCCCCGCCAGGGGGGATCCGGTGATCCTCTGCTGCCAAGAAAAGCATCGGCGCGAGGTTCCAGCCGCCCGTACCCCAAACCGACACAGGTGATCAGGTAGAGAATACCCAGGCGATCGAGAGAATTATGGTTAAGGAACTCGGCAAAATGCCCCCGTAACTTCGGGAGAAGGGGGGCCCGGACCGTGAAGGGGACTTTGCTCCCCGGAGCGGGCAAGGGCCGCAGAGACCAGGGGGAAGCGACTGTTTACTAAAAACACAGGTCCGTGCGAAGTCGCAAGACGAGGTATACGGACTGACTCCTGCCCGGTGCTGGAAGGTTAAGAGGACCGGTCAGCCGCAAGGCGAAGCCGGGAATTCAAGCCCCAGTAAACGGCGGTGGTAACTATAACCATCCTAAGGTAGCGAAATTCCTTGTCGGGTAAGTTCCGACCTGCACGAATGGAGTAACGACTTCCCCGCTGTCTCAACCATAAACTCGGCGAAATTGCACTACGAGTAAAGATGCTCGTTACGCGCAGCAGGACGGAAAGACCCCGAGACCTTTACTGCAGTTTGGTATTGGTGTTCGGTGCGGCTTGTGTAGGATAGGTGGGAGACTGCGAGGCCGGCACGCCAGTGCCGGCGGAGTCGCCGTTGAAATACCACTCTGGCCGCTCCGGACGCCTAACCCCGGCCCGTCATCCGGGCCGGGGACAGTGCCTGACGGGTAGTTTAACTGGGGCGGTTGCCTCCCAAAGAGTAACGGAGGCGCCCAAAGGTCCCCTCAGCCTGGTCGGCAATCAGGTGGCGAGTGCAAGTGCACAAGGGGGCTTGACTGTGAGAGGGACACCTCGAGCAGGGACGAAAGTCGGGACTAGTGATCCGGCGGCACCTCGTGGAAGGGCCGTCGCTCAACGGATAAAAGGTACCTCGGGGATAACAGGCTGATCTTGCCCAAGAGTCCATATCGACGGCATGGTTTGGCACCTCGATGTCGGCTCGTCGCATCCTGGGGCTGGAGTAGGTCCCAAGGGTTGGGCTGTTCGCCCATTAAAGCGGTACGCGAGCTGGGTTTAGAACGTCGTGAGACAGTTCGGTCCCTATCCGCTGCGCGCGCAGGAAATCTGAGAAGGTCTGTCCTTAGTACGAGAGGACCGGGACGGACGAACCTCTGGTGTGCCAGTTGTACCGCCAGGTGCACGGCTGGTTGGCTACGTTCGGAATGGATAACCGCTGAAAGCATCTAAGCGGGAAGCCGGCTTCAAGATGAGATTTCCACCCCGCAAGGGGGAAGGCCCCCAGCCAGACCACTGGGTTGATAGGCCGGACGTGGAAGCAGGAACCAACGACCTGCGCAGCCGACCGGTACTAATAGGCCGACAACCTCACCACACGCACGCGTCCACTGTGCGGTTCCCGGACAACAACCCGGAACCGTTCCACAATTGCATACAGCACGCAGCCGCACGGCTGCCCCGCACACCCGCCGCCCCCCCCGGGCGCGCACCAGGGTTGCGGCGGCCACAGCGCGGGGGAAACGCCCGGACCCATCCCGAACCCGGAAGCTAAGACCCGCAGCGCCGAGGGTACTGCACCCGGGAGGGTGTGGGAGAGCAGGACACCGCCGCACACACACCACCGGCCCCGCCACCGCGCGGGGCCGGACCCGTTTAACCCCGGGCCGGGAGTGCGCTGCCCCGGGACATGCCCGGCCCGGACAGGGGCCGGTTATGTCCCGGGACGGGGCCCGTGGCGGTTACGCTGGGATGCATGAGCTCCTCCTTGTTCTCCCATGCCCCGGACAGGCCGGACCGGCCTGAACCGCTGCCGGACCTGCACTGCGAAGTCACGGTGCCGCACGGCCCGAAGGAAGCGTTCGAAGGATTCACCGACCTGATCCACCTGTGGTGGCCGGTGGAATCCGACAGCGTGTTCGGCGAAGGCAGCCACGTGGAATTCGAGTACCCGGTCCTCACCGAAACCTCTCCTGCCGACGAAATCGTTGTCTGGGGCGAGATCCTGGACTGGCAGCCCGCCCGCCGCCTGCGCATGAGCTGGCATCCGGGCCGGAGCGCCGCTGCCGGCGGGATCGAGATCGAGTTCATCGCCTCCGGAGCGGATGCCACGCTGGTACGGCTGACCCATACAGGCCGGGAGCAGGGGCCGGACGGGCAGGGCCGGCGCGCCGAGTCCGCCGCAGGCTGGCAGGCGGTGCTGGACGGCTATGCGCGTTTCATGGGTGCGGCTGCGTGATCCGGCTGCGCCGGATGGTGCCGGAGGACTGGGCGGTCTGGAAGGACCTGCGGCTGCGCATGCTCGAGGACTTTCCGCTGGGCTTCACCGAGTCGCTGGCCCAGGCCGAGCAGACGACGGACACGCAATGGCAGGAACGCGCCGTCCTGTCCGCGGGCAAGACCAGCGTGAGCGTGCTGGCGCTGGACTCCGCCGCGGAGCGGGAGCAGGCGGTCGGCACGATGTCGTGCTATATCGAGGAGGACGGTACCGCCTGGCTGGCCGCCGTCTGGGTGGCCCCCGGGCACCGGGGAACGGGCCTGGCGCCCAGGCTGCTGGCCGAGATCCTCGACTGGGTGCACGGACAGCCGGAAGTGCACGCCCTGAAACTGGGCGTGCATGAAGACAACCTGCGGGCCCTTGCTTTTTACCGCCGCCATGGTTTCATGGACCGGGGCGAGCGCGAACCCTACCTGCTCGATGCCACGCGGCAGGAGATCATTATGGAACTACCCCTGAAGGCTGCGGCAGCATGACGATTCTCGAGGCGCTGGCAGCTGCTTTCCCCGCAGGGCAGGTGGGCACCGGCGAGGCGGAACTGGCTGCCTATGCGACGGACCAGGGCCCGGTGCTGGAGCATTTCCTGCCCGCCGCCGTCGTCTTTGCCGAGCGGGTCGAGGACGTGCAGACGGTGATGCGGCTGGCCACCGAGTACGGGACGCCCGTGGTGGCCCGCGGCGCCGGCACCGGCGTCTCCGGCGGAGCGCATGCCACCGAGGGCTGCCTGGTCCTGAGCCTGGAGCGGATGAACAGCATCCTGGAGATCCACTCCGAGGACGAGATTGCCCGGGTGGAGGCCGGCGTCGTCAACGCGGACCTGAACGCCGCCGTCGCGGAGCACGGGCTGATGTACGCGCCGGATCCGGCCAGCTACCGCAGCTCCACCATCGGCGGCAACATTGCCACCAACGCCGGCGGGCTGCGCTGTGCCAAGTACGGCGTGACGCGCGAGTCCGTCCTGGCCCTGGACGTCGTCCTGGCGGACGGGACGCTGATCCATACCGGGCACCGCACCTTCAAGGGGGTGGCCGGCTACGACCTGACCGGCCTGTTCGTCGGCTCCGAGGGAACGCTGGGCATCGTGGTCGGAGCCACGGTGCGGCTGCGCTACCTGCCTGCCGAGGTGGAGACCATCGCGGCCTTCTTCCCGGAATTTACAACGGCGGCGGCCGGCGTGCTTGCCGTGGGCAAGGCCCGCGTCCAGCCGGCGATCATGGAGCTGCTCGACGGCAATACGCTCCGCCAGCTGGACCGGGAGCAGGGCTCGGAGCTGCGCAGCCGGGGCGGGGCCCTGCTGCTGATCCAGACGGACGGGTTCGCGGCCCAAACCGAGGCGGACATCATCCGCCGCGAGCTGACCGCCCTCGGCGCGGACATCCGCACCGAAGACTATGCGGAAGCCGTGCGCCTGGTGGAACTGCGCCGGCACAGCCGCGGCGCCGAGGTCGACGACGATTTCCGGGTGGGCGAGGACGTGGCGGTTCCGCGCTCCCAGCTGGTCCACTACATCGCCGAGCTGCAGCGCATCGCCGCGGACCACGGCGCCGGGCTGAAGGTGGTGGCCCATGCCGGGGACGGCAACCTGCACCCGACCTTCTGGGTGGGCCCGGGCCAGGCGCGGAAGGTGCCGGCGCTGAATGCGGCCTTGGACGAATCGATCGACGTCGGCCTGGCCCTGGGCGGGACCATTACGGGCGAGCACGGGATCGGCCAGTACAAGGTGCGCTGGCTGCCGCGCGAGCAGCGCGAGGAAGTGCTGGAACTGCAGCGCGCGATCAAGAAGCTCTTCGACCCGAAGGGCCTGCTGAACCCGGGCAAGGCCTTGCCGGAGCGCGTCGAGGCCTGAGCCGGGCGGCGGGCAGGGCCGGCGGCGGCCTATGCTGGAGTATGTTCGCGCGAGCGCAGACCGGGACGGGAACGCCCCGGTCGCTCTGGGCCGGTTTCGCGGTGCTGTTCTGGGCGGTCGGCTTCTACGGTGTGGCCGACCTGCTGGCCCTGCTGGGCGGCCGCGGGGAGATGTCCGCCGTCGCGGGCCTGCAGGTCAGCTGGGGCGTCCTGTTTACGTTCGTGGTCAGCGGCGGGTTTTTGTCCATCGCGGCCCGGCCGCTCGATCCCTGGCCCGCCGTTGTGCAGCTGTGGACGGTTGCCGCGGCGCTGCTGCTGGCAGCGGCCTTCGCAGCCAGCGCGGATCCGCTGGTCGTTGCCCTGATCCTGGTGCCGATGACGGCGGCGACGTTCGTGATCGGCCGGGAGCAGCGGGTGCCGGCGCGCCGGAAACTGGAGCCGGACGGGCCGCTGTTCCTGCTGGCCCTGGTCGGCACGCCCGCGTGGTGGGCCTACGCGGCCGCGGCCGTCGACCGGTCGCTGACCGCGGGGGTGGAGGATGACCACTCCTGGGGCCTGGCACACTGGCCGCTGCAGGCCGCGCTCGGGATCTTCATGGCCCTGATCATCCTGGTCATGGCGTTCTGGCCGCCGGGACGGCCGCTGCAGGGGACGGTCTGCTGCATCAGCTCGGCCGTGCTCGCGGCCGGCTGGCTGCTGTATCCGGGCAGCGCCGGGGCGGTGGACAACGTGCCGATGTCCGCGCTCACGCTGCTGTGGGGAACGGCGGTATTTTTCTGCCGGTTCCGGGGAACCGGCCGCGGGCAGACCCGGGGCCGGCCCGCCGTCGTGGACGGGCCGAAGCCTTCCGGCCTGCCGGCGGCAGCGC
>NZ_JBHTML010000046.1:0-25128 GCF_042679445.1 Arthrobacter sp. GCM10027362 | reverse complement strand
ATCAGCACGTTGCCGGAGCCGTTCGCCGCGGCCGGCTCCGCCACCTCGACCGCCGGCGGCTTCGCCCCGGCACGCTCCTCGATCCGGTACGCGTCGGCGGCCGGCGCATCCGCGGCGTCGACCGAGAGCAGCGGCTTGCCGACGTCGATCGTATCCCCGGCGTCACCGTGCAGCACCGCCACGGTGCCGGCGTAGGGGCTGGGCACCTCGACCAGGGACTTGGCGGTCTCGACCTCGGCGACGGGCTGGTCCACCCGGACCTCGTCCCCCACCTTCACCAGCCAGCTGACCAGTTCGGCCCCGGTCAGCCCTTCGCCCAGGTCCGGCAGCATGAATACCTGTCGGGGCATGGCTATGCCTCCTCCCACTGCAGTTCGTCCACGGCGTCGAGGATCCGGTCCACGCTGGGCAGGTAGTACTGCTCCAGCTTCGGTGCCGGGTAGGGGATGTCGAATCCGGTAACCCGCAGCACCGGGGCGGCCAGCGAGTGGAAGCAGCGTTCCTGCACCCGGGCCGCGATCTCGGAGGCCACCGAGGCGAAGCCGGGGGCCTCGGCAATCACGACGGCGCGGCCGGTCTTGCGGACCGAGGCGGTCACCGTCTCGTCGTCGAACGGGACGATCGAGCGCACGTCGATGACCTCCAGGCTGCGGCCCTCGGCGGCCGCGGCCTCGGCCGCGCGCAGCGCCGTCGGCACCGAGGGACCGTAGGTGATCAGTGTTGCGTCGCTGCCCTGCCGGGCGACGACGGCGCGGCCGATCCCCTGGCCCCGAGATGCCTGTTCCCCGCTGCCGGACCAACGGGAGCGCAGGGCGTCCAGGTCCACTTCCTCGGTGGACCAGTACAGCTTCTTCGGCTCCAGGAACACCACCGGGTCCGGGTGCCGGATCGCCGCGCGCAGCATGGTGTAGGCATCCGGCACGGTGGCCGGGGTCAGCACCGTCAGGCCCGGGGTGTGGGCGTAGTAGGACTCGGAGGAGTCGCAGTGGTGCTCCACCCCGCCGATCCCGCCGCCGTAGGGAATCCGGATGACCAGCGGCAGCTTGACCTTGCCGCGGGTGCGGTTGGACATCTTGGCCACGTGGGAGACCACCTGCTCGAAGGCCGGGTAGGCGAAGGCGTCGAACTGCATCTCCACCACCGGGCGCAGCCCGTTCATGGCCATGCCCACCGCCATGCCCATGATGCCGGACTCGGCCAGCGGCGTGTCGAAGCAGCGCTCCTCCCCGAAGCGCTTGGTCAGCCCGTCGGTAATGCGGAAGACTCCGCCGAGCGGTCCGACGTCCTCGCCGAAGACGACGACGGTCCGGTCCGCTTCCATTTCATCGGCCAGGGCGGTGTTCAGTGCCTTCGCGAAGGTCAGCGCGGTACCAATGGCGGTTGCAGTCATCGCAAGCTTTCCGTCCGGTTTTGGTCAGGGGTTTCGCGGGACAGTTCTTCGCGCAGCTGTGCCGCCTGCTCGCGCAGCTGCGCGGTCCGCTCGGTGAAGACGAACCGGAACAGGTCTTCGGGATCCACCCGGGCCTCGGCGTTCAGGCTGTCGCGCATCCGGGTGGCCACCCGTTCGGCGTCGGACGCGAATTCCTCTTCCAGTTCCGGCGTGAGCAGGTGCAGTCCGCCCAGGTAGCTGCGCATCCGGGTGATCGGGTCGCGGGGCACCCAGGCCTGGACTTCCTCGTCCGTGCGGTAGCGGGTGGCGTCGTCGGCATTGGTGTGGGCCTGCATCCGGTAGGTCAGCGCCTCCACCAGGACGGGGCCGCCGCCGGCGCGCGCCCGGTCCACGCCCTTGCCCAGGACCCCCAGCAGCGCGGCCAGGTCGTTGCCGTCCACCCGCTCGCCGGGCATGCCGTAGCCGATGGCCTTGTGCGCCAGCGACGGAGCCACGGACTGGTGCTTGAGCGGGACGGAAATGGCGTACTGGTTGTTCTGCACGAAGAAGACCACCGGCAGGTGGAAGACCGCCGCGAAGTTCAGGGCCTCGTGGAAGTCCCCTTCGCTGGTGGCGCCGTCCCCGCACATGGCCAGGACCACCGTATCCTCGCCCTTGAGCTTGGCCGCGTGGGCCACCCCGACGGCGTGCAGCAGCTGCGTGGCCAGCGGAGTGGCCTGGATGGAGACCTTGTGCTCGTACGGATCGTAGCCGCCGTGCCAGTCCCCGCGCAGCAGCGTCAGCGCCTGGACCGGGTCCACGCCGCGGGCCAGCACGGCGACGGTGTCCCGGTACGTCGGGAACAGCCAGTCCCGGTCCTGCAGGCAGGCGGCCGCGGCGACCTGGCAGGCTTCCTGGCCGTGCGAGGACGGATAGACGGCCAGCCGGCCCTGGCGCACCAGGGCGTTGGCCTGGTCGTTGACCCGGCGGCCAATGACCAGCTGCCGGTACCCGGCCAGCAGCTGCCGGCCATCGGGCAGCGGATACATGTCGTTGTGGATATGCCTGCCGTCCGGGTCCACCAGCTGGACCGGCGCGGCCTGGGGCAGCATGAAGGACTCCGCGGTAACACCGGCATTCGGCGCGGTGCGGGGCATGTGGTCCAGGGGATCGCCCATGGAACCCTTGCGGGGCTTTCCGGTTGAAGTAGTCATCGTGCCTCCTGCACGTCCTGCCGGCGCCGCCGTACATGTCCGGGGCGGCTACCGGGCGGCCAGGCGCTTTGGTGGAAGATTCTCTGTGTGATTAGTATGGAATCCGATTACCATTCGTATCCACATATCGCCCAAATGGTGGAACTTCCCACTCGCAGCCCGTATTCTTGAAGACGAATTGCAAATGTGAGCTGGATTACGAACCGAGGTATGGACAATTGGCCGACGCCCCTTCCGTAAAGCTGGACGACATCGACCGGAAAATCCTGGCCGAACTCACCCGGGACGGCAGGCTCTCCGTGACGGCGGTGGCCGAAAACGTGCACATCTCGCGCGCCCACGCGTATTCGCGCATCGCCCGCCTGACCGAGTCCGGCGTGCTGACCAAGTTCACCGCGCTGGTGGATCCGATCAAGGCCGGCCTGAGGGCCTCCGCCTACGTCACGCTGAAGCTGCGCCAGCACTCCTGGCGGGCGCTGAAGGATGCCCTGAAGGCCATTCCGGAGGTGCACCACATCGCCCTGGTGGGCGGGAACTTCGACGTCATCCTGCTGGTCCGCGCGGTGGACAATGTGGACCTGCGCCGGGTCATCTTCGACCAGATCCAGTCCATGCCCGGTATCCTCGACACGCAGACCTTCCTGGTCTTCGAGGACATGGACACCCGCTGAGGATTTCCCCGCCGGGGATGGAACCGGCGGCACCGGACGTCGTTCCGGAGGTCCGGCAACCAACCAAAGGATGACAACGTGGCAGAAAACAGCACCGCACTCCGGAACCTGCATGGGATCGGCCTGACAATGATCGATGGCAGCGAGGCCAGCTTCGGCGATTTCAAGGGCCGCACCGTGCTCGTCGTCAACGTCGCCTCCAGGTGCGGCCTGACTCCGCAGTACGAGAGCCTTGAGGAGCTGTACCGGAAGTACCGGGCGCAGGGCTTTACCATCCTGGGCGTGCCCTGCAACCAGTTCAAGGGCCAGGAACCGGACAGCGAGGAGCAGATCCAGGAATTCTGCAGCGTCAACTACGGCGTGACGTTCCCGCTCACCCGCAAGGCCGAGGTCAACGGCGGCGGACGCCACCCGCTGTACGCGGCGCTGACCGGATTCCGCACCGGCGAACTGCAGGAAGACATCACCTGGAACTTCGAGAAGTTCCTGGTCAACGCCGAGGGCGAGGTCATCGGCCGGTTCTCCCCGCGGACGGCTCCGGACGCCCCGGAAGTCATCGCCGCCATCGAGGCCGAGCTTAACTAACGGGCAGAACGCAAAACGCCAGCCGCCGCCGGATTGCTCCGGCGGCGGCTGGCGTTTTGGGTGCGGGGCGCATGCGCCCCGCACCTGGCCTGCGGCGAATCCCGTGACTGGTGGCGGCAGCGCGTGCGCAGCCGCCCTCCCCCATAAGGCGCTCTTTCGGAACCACCCGCTTCGGCGACCTGCCGCCGGGTGCGGAACCTCCGCGCCCGGTTAGGCAACCCGATGGACAAATACTCCTCGCCGGTCCGGCGACCGTCAAGGGGTCCGGGCCGGAACCGGCTGGCTCGTTAAAGGATTGATATCAGGAGATACCCTTGAAGACCGGCTTGCGCTTCTCCTGGAAGGCCTTGAAGCCCTCGGCGTAGTCCCCGCTCTTGCACAGCTCGCCCTGGGCCACGTTCTCCTCCTCGGTGGCCAGCCACAGCCCCAGCCGCTGGTCCCGGATGTTCGCCACCAGTTCCTTGGAGGCCCGGAACGCGCCGGTGGCTCCCTCGGCGACCCGGGCCACGATGGTCCGGGTGTTTTCCAGCAGCTCCCCGGCCGGCATCACGCGGCTGAACAGGCCCGCTTCCACCGCTTCCCGGCCGCTCATCAGCTCGGCCGTGTAGATCAGGTCCAGCGTCCGGTGCGGGCCCAGGCGTTCGGTGAACAGCCAGTGCCCGCCCGAATCCAGCGTGGCCCCGAGGTTGGCGAACGGCGACCCGATCTTGGCGTTCTCCGCCACGTAGACCACGTCCGTGGCAATCAGCAGCCCGAGCCCGACCCCGAGGGCCGGGCCGTGCACCGCCGCGAAGGTGGGCGCCGGGAAGGCAGCCATTTTCTTCAGCAGCGGAGTGACCAGGTTGCCCAGGTAGTGGTAGGCGTCGTCGGTCTCCGGTACGACGCCGGAAATATCCCGGCCGGCGCAGAAGCCGCGGCCCTCGCCGCGCAGCAGCAGGGCCCGCACGGTGCCGCCGGCGGCTGCCGCCGCGGCGTCGTCGTACGCCGCCCCCAGATCGCCAAGCGCCTGCTCGTCCAGCGCGTTCATCTTCTGCGGCGCGTTCAGCACCACCTCGGCGATGTTGTTCTCGATGGACAGCTCGATCATGCTCACGAAATTCTCCTGTCTGGTCCGGCCGGGCCGGTCCTGCGAAACGTCGGGCCGGCACGGCCTGCCGCCGGCGCCACAATTGTCCCCACGGCAGCATCCATTGGCCAGAAAACTGCTTCAGGCAGCATCTGCCGGCCAAAAACGCGAGGGGGCTAGGCGTCGTAGTCGACGGTGATTTCGTCGCTGGTCGGATGCGTCTGGCAGGTCAGCACGTAGCCGCGCTCGATCTCCTCCGGCTCCAGCGCATAGTTCTCGTCCATCTCGAACGTGCCGGAAACCACCTTGGCGCGGCAGGTGCCGCAGACACCGCCGGCGCAGGCGAACGGAACATCCGGGCGGACCCGCAGTGCCGCGTTGAGGATGGACTCGCGGGCATGCTTGGGGCTGGCCACGGTGCCCGAGAGTCCGTCCAGCCGGAAGTTGATCTCGAAGTTGTCGGCGTTCGGATCCACCTCGACCGGGCGGCCGATGCTGCCCTGCGGCTTGGTGGGCTCGCCGGTGGTGAACAGCTCGTAGCGGACCTTCTCGCTGGGGACCCCGCGCTCGGCCAGGGTGTCGCGCACCAGCTGGACCAGCTCGAACGGCCCGCACAGGAACCATTCGTCCACGTCATCGGTGCGCAGCACGTGGTCGAAGAGGCTGGAGAGCTTTTCCGTATCGATCCTGCCGGACAGCAGCGGCGAAATGCGCTGCTCGCGCGAGAGCACATGGTGCACGGCGAAACGGGAGGGATACTTGTCCTTCAGGTCCGCCAACTCCTCCACGAACATCACGTCCATGGCGGCCTTGTTGGCATAGACCAGGTCGAAGCGGACGTGGTCGTTGGCGGCCAGCACGGTGCGGGCGATCGAAATGACCGGGGTGATGCCGGAGCCGGCGGCGAACGCGACGAAGACGTCCTCGTTCTCCGTGTCGATGTCCTCGGGCCGGTTGAGCTCGGTCATCTGGTGCTTGGAGATGAACGCCCCGGCCGGGCTCATCACGTCCAGCACGTCCCCGGGCTTGAGGTTGTCGTTGGCCCAGTTCGAGAACAGGCCGCCCAAATCCCGCTTGATGGCCACGCGGATCTCGCCGGGCCTGGGCTCGGCACAGATGGAGTAGCTGCGGCGGACTTCCCTGCCCTCCAGCCGGGTGCGCAGGGCCACGTACTGGCCGGGGATGTAATCGTACTGTCCCTGCAGCTCCTCCGGCACGGCGAAGGTGACCTCGATCGCCTCGTCGGTCAGGCGCCGGACATCGGAGACGGTGAGCGGGTGGAAGGCGCCGCGGCGCTTGGCCGGCTCGGCCGCTGCGGAGGCCTCGGGGGTGGAAGTAGTCATCTAGAGCACCTTGAAGTAGTCGAACGGTTCTTTGCAGTCATTGCACTGGTAGAGCGCCTTGCAGGAGGTGGACCCGAAGCGGGTGATCTCCCGGGTGTTCAGCGAGTCGCAGCGCGGGCACTTCACGCTCAGGCCCAGGCGCACCGGACCGGTGCGCACCCCAGCGGTGCCGGTCGGCGGTGCGATGCCGTACTCTTCGAGCTTGGCCTTGCCCGCCTCGGTCATCCAGTCCGTGGTCCAGGCCGGCGCCAGGACCAGTTTGACCCGGACGTCCCCGTAGCCGTGCCGGCCCAGCGCCGCGACGATGTCGTCCCGGATGGTGTCCATCGCCGGGCAGCCGGAATACGTGGGCGTGATGGTGACCTCGACGGCGGGGTTGCCGGCGGCGTCGAACTCGCCGGGCACCGCCGCCACCGCGCGCAGGATCCCGAGGTCCTCGATGGTCAGGACCGGGATCTCCGGGTCGCAGATCGTCGCGGCGATATCCCAGGCCCTGGCGGCCTGCGTTTCAGCGGGCCGGACTGCAGTGTTCGTGGACATGGCTGTGCCGCCCTCCTACCAGGTGGCGCCGGGATGTTCGCGGGCGATGACCTGCATCTCGGCCAGGATGTACCCCAGGTGTTCGCTGTGCCGGGTGCCGCGGTTGCCGGTCATGGCCGGCTGCACGTCCGGGACGGCCAGCGTGGCCTCGTCCAGCACCTGGGCCAGCAGCGCGTCGAAGGGGGCGTACAGCTCGGAGGGGCGCACCGCCACGCCGGCCAGGCGGTCGATCAGCTCGTCGTCGACGAACAGCTCGTGCACGTAGGGCCAGATGGAGTCCAGGCCTTCCTGCATGCGGCGGTGCGATTCCCCGGTGCCGTCGCCCAGGCGCAGCGTCCACTGGATGGCATGGTCGCGGTGGTAGTCCACCTCCTTGAGCGCCTTGGCCGCAATCGCCGCCAGGGTCTGGTCGGTGGAGTCGACCAGCCGGGAGTACAGCTCGTGCTGGTAGATGGAGAAGACCAGCTGGCGGGCAATGGTCTTGCCAAAGTCCCCGTTGGGCTGCTCGACCAGGAAGCTGGACCGGAATTCGTGCTCCCGGCGCCAGTAGGCCAGGTCGTCCTCGGTCTTGCCCCAGGCCGAACCGGCGTAGGTCAGGAAGGAGCGGGCGTGCCCGAGCAGGTCGAGGGCGATGTTGCCCAGGGCGATGTCCTCTTCGATTTCCGGCGCCCGCGAGATCCACCAGCCCAGGCGCTGGGCCAGGATCAGGGCGTCGTCGCCCAGGCGCAGCGCGTATTCGGCCACGTCCTCGGCGACCCTGGTGCCGGCCGCCACCTGCTCGGCGATGTCCTCCGGGCGCAGGGCGTTGCCGGGGGTGATGCGGGTAGCGCTTTCACCGCTCACAGGTGCTTCACCCCTTCGCTCTTCTTGTAGTACATGGCGTGGCGGTAGTCCTTGCCCTGGGGCGATTCAAAGAATGCTCCCTTGGCGTCAGGGTCGCTGGCCACGATGGCCGCGGCCGGAACCACCCAGAGCGAGACGCCCTCGTTGCGCCGGGTGTACAGGTCGCGCGCGTTGCGCACCGCCATCTCGGCATCCGGGGCATGCAGCGATCCGGCATGGACGTGGGACAGGCCGCGCGCGGAGCGGACGAAGACCTCCCACAGCGGCCAGGCGGTGCGGTCGGCCGGGTGGGCTGCCTCGGCCGCCGGCGTCTTGGCCGACGTTCCCATTGCTGTCTGGTCTCCTGTTGCCATTTAGGCCACCTGTGCTTTCTGTGCCTGCTTTGCGGCGTAGGCGGACGCTGCCTCGCGTACCCACGCCCCGTTCTCGTGCGCCTCGCGGCGGCGTTCCATCCGCTGGGCGTTGCACGGCCCCCGGCCGGCGATCACCTCGTGGAATTCGTTCCAGTCAAGTTCGCCGTACTCCCACTTGCCGGTTTCCTCGTTGAAGCGGACCTTGTCATCCGGCAGGGTCAGGCCAAGGACCTTGACCTGCTCCTGGATCATCCCGACGAAGCGCTGGCGCAGCTCGTCGTTGGAGAAGCGCTTGATCTTCCACCGCATGGACTGCTGCGAGTTCGGGGAGTCCTCATCCGGCGGGCCGAACATCATCAGGGCCGGCGCATAGAACCTGTTGATCGCGTCCTGGGCCATTTCGCGCTGCGCCTCGGTGCCGTTGGCCAGTTCCAGCAGGATCTCGAAGCCCTGGCGCTGGTGGAAGGACTCTTCCTTGCAGATGCGGACCATGGCCCGCCCGTAGGGGCCGTAGGACGCGCGGCAGAGCGGAACCTGGTTCGCGATGGCGGCGCCGTCGACCAGCCAGCCGATCGCGCCCATGTCCGCCCAGGTCAGCGCCGGGTAGTTGAAGATCGAGGAGTACTTGGCCTTGCCCTCCAGCAACTGCTCGTTCAGGACGTCGCGCGGGGTGCCCAGGGTCTCGGCGGCGGAGTACAGATAGAGGCCGTGGCCCGCCTCGTCCTGCACCTTGGCCATCAGGATGGCCTTGCGCTTGAGCGACGGCGCACGGCTGATGAAGTTCGCCTCCGGCTGCATGCCGATGATCTCGGAGTGCGCATGCTGGGAGATCTGGCGGGTCAGCGACTTGCGGTAGGCCTCCGGCATCCAGTCCGAGGGCTCGATCCGGGAGTCTTCGTCGATGATCTTGTCAAAATACGCCTGACCGGCCTGGTCCTCGTCGGACGGGACCGCATGCAGGTCACGCACATCCGTCTGCGTTGCCATGATGGCCACCTCACTGTGCTGGATAAAGCTTGGAAATATTTACCGACCGTTCGTTCAGAATATAATTCCTCGGCGGGCGCGTCAAGCACCGGGAGCGGCAGGCAGGCGGCCCGGCCCCCGGCCCCCGTGCCGGTCTATATATTGGTGGCATGACGCACCCCTCCCCCGCCGAAACCGCCCGGCCGCCGGCGGCCCGCAAGGTGCCCGTGGAGCGCATCCACCACGGGGCCGTCTTCGTGGACAACTACGAATGGTTGCGCGCCAAGGACGATCCCGCCGTCGTCGCCCACCTGGAAGCGGAGAACGAATACACCGCTGCCGTCACCGCGCACCAGCAGCCGCTGCGCGAGGCGATCTTCAACGAGATCAAGGACAGGACCCAGGAAACCGACCTCAGCGTGCCCGTGCGCAAGGACGGCTGGTGGTACTACAGCCGGATGGAGGAGGGCAGGCAGTACGCGGTCCAGTGCCGCGTGAAGGCCCGGGACACCGGGGATGCGGCCGCGGACTGGACTCCCCCGCAGGTGGAGCCGGGCACGGACGTGCCCGGCGAGCAGGTCCTCCTGGACGGCAACGCCGAGGCCGAGGGCAAGCCGTTCTTCGCCCTCGGCGGCACCGCCGTGACCAGGGACGGCAGCCTCTTCGCCTACGCCGTGGACAATGCCGGCGACGAGCGGTTCACCCTGCGGATCAAGGACCTGCGCACCGGGGAACTGCTGCCGGACGTGGTGGAGGACGTCTTCTACTCGCTGGCCTTTTCCCCGGACGGCAGCCAGGTCTTCTACACCGTGGTGGACGAGACCTGGCGGCCGTACCAGGTCAAGGCCCACGTCCTGGGCACCGCGGTGGCGGACGACGCCGTTATCCACCAGGAAGACGATCCGGTGATGTGGACCGGGTTCGACCTGTCGGCGGACCGCCGCCACCTGGTGGTTTCGATCAGCTGCTCCGAATACAGCGAGACCCGGCTGCTGGATTTCGCCGACCAGGGCGCCGGCCTGCGCACGCTGGTCCCCCGCACCGAGCGCATCCTCTACGACGCCGAGCCCTTCCTGCTCGACGGTCGCGACATGGTGCTGCTCACGCACAACCGGGATGCGGTCAATTCGATGGTCTCGCTGGCGGGCCTGGACGAGTTCGCCAAACCCCTGGCCGAACAGCAGTGGGCCACCGTGGTGCCGCACGACGACGCCGTGCGCGTCAACGGCGCCGGTGTCACCGCCACGCACATGGTGCTGTCCGTGCGCAAGGACACCACCGAGCGGATCCAGGTGATCCCGCTGGCCGGCCTGGGCACCCCGGCGCAGGCCGCCCCGGCGGAACCCGGCTTCGACGAGCAGCTCTACACCGCCAGCTCCGGCGCCTCGGACTACGAGGCGCCGGTGATCCGCCTCGGCTACACCTCCTTCTTCACCCCGCCGCGCATCTATGACTACGAACCGGCCACCGGGCGGCTGTGGCTGCGCAAGGAGACCCCGGTGCTCGGCGGCTACGACCGCCGCGCCTACCTCGCCGCGCGCGAATGGGCCCCGGCCCGGGACGGCACGCGGATTCCGCTCTCCGTGCTGCGCCGGGCCGAGGTGCGGCAGGACGGGTCCAATCCCGCCCTCGTCTACGCCTACGGCAGCTACGAGCAGAGCGTGGACCCCTGGTTCAGCACGGCGCGGCTGTCGCTGCTGGACCGCGGCGTCGTCATGGTCATCGCGCACGTGCGCGGCGGCGGCGAAATGGGCCGGAAGTGGTACGAGGACGGCAAGAAGCTGAAGAAGAAAAACACCTTCACCGATTTCCTCGACGCCACCGACTGGCTCGCGGCCTCGGGCTGGGCCGACCCGGCGCGCATTGCCGCGATGGGCGGCTCGGCCGGCGGCCTGCTGATGGGCGCGGTGGCCAACCTCGCGCCGGAAAAGTATGCGGCGATCGTGGCGCAGGTTCCCTTCGTGGACCCGCTGACCTCCATCCTGGACCCGGAACTGCCGCTCTCGGCGCTGGAATGGGAGGAGTGGGGCAACCCGATCGAGGACCCCGAGGTGTACGCCTACATGAAGTCCTACAGCCCGTACGAGAACATCCGGCCGGTGCCCTATCCGCGGATCGCGGCGGTGACCAGTTTCAACGACACCCGGGTACTCTACGTGGAACCGGCCAAATGGGTGGCGCGGCTCCGCGAGGTGGGCACCGGCACCGAACCGGTTGTGCTCAAGACCGAGATGGAGGCCGGACACGGCGGCGCCTCCGGCCGCTACGAGGCCTGGAAGGACGCCGCGTGGGACTATGCCTTCGTGCTCGACGCCGTCGGCGCCACCCGCCTCCTGCCCCGCCCGCGGTGATTCCGGCCGCAACTTGACAGCGGACCCCTCCAAGGTATTACCTAATGAACATTCGGTAAATAAGGTGAGAGGCCTCACATGGCTGGCATTGATGTCGGGACCGCCTCCGGGCCCGCACGGATCCACCCCGCCTTCGTGGACGACAAGGCGGCCCGGTGGATGGGTGTCGAAGTGCTCCGGGCGGAGTTCGGCGACGCCGTCATCCAGATGAGGATCCGCCACGAAATGCTCAACGGCTTCGGCATGGCCCAAGGCGGCATGGTCTTCGCCTTCGCCGACGTGGCCTTCGCCCTCGCCTGCAACGACCCGGACGGCGACGGGAGCACCATCACGGTGGCCTCCGGCGTCGACGTCAATTTCATGAAGCCCGGCTTCGAGGGACGGCTGCTGACCGCCACCGCCAGGCTGGTCAACCAGACCGGCCGCAGCGGGCTCTACGACATCCGCGTCACCCAGCAGGCATCCGACGGCGGCGAGGAAGTCCTCGCCGAACTCCGCGGCCGTTCCCGTACCATCCCCAATCCCGCCGCCAACAAGCACTAGCAAGGACCGCCCCATGACCATCACCGCCGGCACCAAGGCCCGCAAGTCCACCCCCGCCGCCCCGGAGGAGCTCGATCCCGAGGAGCGGATGAGCCGCGACGAGCTGGAGGCCCTGCAGCTGCAGCGCCTGCAGCAGACCCTGGCCTGGGCCTACGAGCGGGTGCCGATGTACCAGGAGAAGTTCGACGCGGCCGGGGTGCACCCCTCGGACCTGAAGGAGCTGGCGGATCTGGCCCGGTTCCCGTACACGGACAAGGAGGACCTGCGCCGGGCCTACCCGTTCGGCATGTTCGCGGTCCCGCAGTCCGAGGTGGCCCGCATCCACGCCTCCTCCGGCACCACCGGCCGGCCCACCGTGGTCGGCTACACCCGCGGCGACCTGGCCCGCTGGGAGACCCTCTTCGCCCGCTCGCTGCGCGCCTCCGGGGTCAAGCCCGGCTGGAAGGTGCACAACGCGTACGGGTACGGGCTGTTCACCGGCGGTTTGGGCGCGCATTACGGGGCCGAGAAGCTCGGCTGCACGGTGATCCCGATGTCCGGGGGCCAGACCGAGAAGCAGATCCAGCTGATCGCCGACTTCGAGCCCGACGCCATCCTGTGCACCCCCACCTACCTGCTGACCATCGTGGATGCCATGGAGCGGGCCGGGATCGACCCGGCCGCGACCTCGCTGAAGGTCGCGGTGCTCGGGGCCGAGCCCTGGACCGAGGAGATGCGTCACGAGCTGGAGACGAAGCTGGACATCGACGCCTGCGACATCTACGGGCTCTCCGAGGTCATGGGCCCGGGCGTGGCCGGCGAATGCATCGACTACAAGGACGGCTCCACCATCTGGGAGGACCACTTCCGCCCCGAGATCGTGGACCCGGTCACCAACGCCGTGCTGGCCGACGGGCAGCCCGGCGAGCTGGTCTTCACCTCCCTGACCAAGGAGGCCATGCCGGTCATCCGCTACCGCACGCACGATCTGACCCGCCTGCTGCCGGGCACCGGGCGGCCGGCCATGCGCCGGATCGGGCGGATCACCGGCCGGAGCGACGACATGATCATCCTGCGCGGGGTGAACCTGTTCCCGACCCAGATCGAGGAGATCGCGCTGCGGATCCCGGGCCTGTCCCCGCACTTCGTCCTGGAGATCACCCGCCCGCACCGGATGGACGAGCTGACCGTGCGGATCGAGCGGCGCGAGGACTGCGGTGCCGAGACCGCCGCCGCGGCCGCGAAGGAGCTGGCCAAGCAGATCAAGATCCACATCGGCTCCTCCTGCCGGATCGAGGTCGCCGAGCCGGGCACCCTGGCCCGCTCCAGCGGCAAGCTGCGCCGCATCTACGACCTGCGCGACCAGGCGTAGCGGCAGCCGGCCGTGGGAATGCGAACCCCCGTTCGTGGAAAGATGAGTGCCATGCCCAGATCCCAGACCTCCGAGGCCGCCAAGCGGGGCCGCCCCGGCTACGACCAACAGTCCGTGCTCAGCGTCGCGGTGGAGGTCTTCAACAAGCACGGCTACGAGGCCACCTCCATGGGCATCCTCGCCGAGAACCTGGGCATCTCGAAGAGCGCCATCTACCACCACGTCCCGTCCAAGGGCGACCTGCTGCGGCTGGCCCTGGACGAGGCGCTGGGTTCGCTGGAAGCTGTCCTGGAGGAACCGGGCGCCTCGTCCGGCCGCGCCGACGCCCGGCTGGAATACGTCCTGCGCAGCACCGTCCGCGTGCTGACGGAGAAGCTGCCCTATGTCACCCTGCTGCTGCGCCTGCGCGGCAACACGGAAATCGAGCGCAGCGCCCTGGAACGCCGGCGTGCCTTCGACCACCGGGTGGCGGAACTCGTGGACGCGGCACGTTCGGAGGGCTCGCTGCGCAGCGACATCGATCCGCGGACCACCACGCGGCTGCTCTTCGGCACCATCAACTCGATCGTGGAGTGGTACAAGCCCGGCGGCCCGCTGACCGCGGAAAAGCTCGCCGACGACCTGCTGAGCATGCTCTTCGACGGGCTGCACCTGCCGGCCGCGGCCCGGATCCTGGCATAAGCGGACAGCAGCGGACCACAACCGAAGACGGACACGTGAGGGCGGCCCCATCCGGGGCCGCCCTCACGTGTCCGCTGTGCCTCCTGCCGCCTACTTGGCGACCAGGGTCAGCACATCGTAGGTGGCCACGACCTCGTCATCCTGGTTCGTGATAACGGCGTCCCAGGCCACCTCGCCGTACTCGTCCGTCTCGCGCGGGGTAATCTTCTTGGCCGTGATGGTCACCCGGATGGAATCGCCCGCCGCCACCGGGGTGATGAAGCGCAGGTTCTCCAGCCCGTAGTTGGCCAGCACCGGCCCCGGGGCCGGCTCCACGAACAGTCCGGCGGCCCAGCTCAGCAGCAGGTAGCCGTGGGCCACGATGCCGGGGAAGAACGGGTTGGCTTCGGCCGCCTCCTGGTTCGTGTGCGCGTAGAAGGTATCCCCCGTCTCGTTCGCGAACGCGCTGATGTCCTCAAGGGTGACCTGGCGCAGTTCGGAGCGGAAGGCGTCGCCGATCTTCAGCTCGGACAGGTGCTTGCGGAACGGGTGCACCCCGCCGAAGCGCTGGTCGGCCCCGGTGTGCCAGACGCCGGTGACGGCGGTGAGCATGTTGGGCGAGCCCTGGATGGCGGTGCGCTGCATGTGGTGCAGCACGGACCGGATGCCGCCGAGTTCCTCGCCGCCGCCGGCGCGGCCCGGGCCGCCGTGGATCAGGTGCGGCACCGGGGAGCCGTGGCCGGTGGAGGTGCGGGCGTCCTCGCGGTTGAGCACCAGCACGCGGCCATGGTGCGCGGCAATCCCGGTGACCAGGGCCTGCGCCGCCGCCGGATCGTTCGTGGCCACGGTGGCCACCAGCGAACCGGACCCCTTGGCCGCCAGCCGGACGGCGTCGTCGAGGTCCTCGTAGCCGATGACCGAGGAGACGGGGCCGAAAGCCTCCAGCGAGTGCACGGCTTCGGCATCCGGATCGGCCCACTTGAGCAGGACCGGGGCCATGAACGCGCCGTCCTCGACGACGCCGACGGACCCGTCCGCCTGGGTGACCTTCGGCGAGTCGAGCGTTCCGTAGGCCAGCTCGCCGCCGGCGTCCAGCATGGCCTGGACCGCGGCGCGGACATCGCGCAGCTGCTCCAGCGAGGCCAGCGCGCCCATGGTCACCCCTTCGGCGCGCGGATCGCCCACGACCACGCGTTCCTGGATGCGGGCACCGACGGCGGCGACGAGGTCGTCCACCAGCGCCTGAGGCACGATGGCCCGGCGGATGGAGGTGCACTTCTGGCCGGCCTTGGCGGTCATCTCGGTGACCAGGGACTTCACGAAGGCGTCGAATTCGGGGGTGCCGGGCACGGCGTCCGGGCCCAGGATGGCGGCGTTCAGCGAGTCCGCCTCGGAGGTGAAGCGGATGCCGCCCCGGCCCACGTTCGGGTGGGACTTCAGCGTGTTGGCCGTGCTGGCCGAGCCGGTGAAGGATACCGCGTCGCGGTAGTCCAGGTGGTCCAGCAGGTCCCGCGCGGAGCCGGACACCAGCTGCAGCGAACCCGCCGGCAGGATATTGGATTCAACGATCAGCTTCACCGCCGCGGCGGCCACGTAGCCCGTGGGCGTCGCCGGCTTCACGATGGTGGGGACGCCGGCGACGAAGGCCGGGGCGAATTTTTCCAGCATGCCCCAGATCGGGAAGTTGAAGGCATTGATCTGCACCGCGACGCCGGGAATGCGGGTGTAGATGTGCTCGCCGATGAAGGAGCCGTCCTTGGACAGCTGCTCCGCCGGCCCGTCCACGATGACCTGGGCGTTGGGCAGTTCGCGGCGGCCCTTGGAACCGAACGTGAAGAGCACGCCGATGCCGCCGTCCACGTCGATCATATTGTCGATCTTGGTGGCTCCGGTGCGGTGCGAGAGTTCGTAGAGCGCCTCGCGGCGGCCGTTCAGGTACTGGGCCAGCTCCTTCAGCTTCAGGGCCCGCTGGTGGAACGTCAGCTTTCCGAGTTCGGCCTGGCCCACGGTGCGGCCGTGTTCGACCACGGCGGCCAGGTCCAGGCCCTCGGTACTGACCCTGGCGATCACGGCGCCGGTGCTGGCATCGCGCACCTCGGCGCCGGCCACATCCCCTTCGGGAGTCCACCAGGCGTCCTGCACGAAGCTCGGGACAATCTCAACACCCACGGCGGTAGAGGTCATCGTTGACAGCCTTTCCTTGCGGCAAAAATACATACTGAACGGTCGGTCAGGAACATATCCAGCCTACATGATTCTGGCGGCGGATACACGGGTTCCTGCCGGATTGCTGCCGGACCCGTCAGCCGCTCCGACCGGCCCGGGGAAACAGGCCGCCCGAGTATAGCCGGGGCGGCGGAAGAAATCGATAGCCCCGGCCCCTGTAAACTGCCGGCACCACCGGGTACGTTTGGGACATCGGCCCGCGGGCCGGGCACCGGGTTGGGGGCGGGAACAGCCATCGGGCGGACCGGCCGGTGCCAAGCAAGCTGGTGGTGGCGGCAGTTGGGGGATTGCCGCCACCACCAGCCGCCTACCCGTTCCGGACCGGTCCCGCCATGCGCGCGCGCAGCCGCCGGATGTCCTCGGACGCGAGGCCCGCCGCCAGCAGGTAGGCCTCGGCATCGAGCCGTTCCAGCGCCGCGATGAACGCCGTCCGGGTATCGGCGATGCGCTCGCGCAGCTCATCCCCCGCCAGGTGCCGTTCGGTCGGATGCGGATACGGGCTGATCCGGTGCCACTCGTTGATCCCCCGCAGGCCCAGTTCATAGTGGTCGGCGTTGGCCTGCACCGTGGCACCTGCCAGCTGCAGCAGCAGCATGGATACCAGGCCGGTGCGGTCCCTGCCGGCGGAGCAGTTGATCACGACCGCGCCTTCCGCCCCGGCCAAGGCGCGGAACACCTCCACGATCTTGTCGGGGAAGAGCCGCAGGCAGTCCAGGTAGGACCGGGGGTGGGCCATGTAGCACCCGAAGACCGCCCCGAACTGCTCATGGGCCGGATCCTCCGTCGGCCGGTGCAGGACCGTGAAGCGGGCCAGGACCTCGGGCGGTACCACCGGATCGGTCGGCCGCCGGATCCGCTCGCCGTCGTTGCGCAGATCCACAATGGTGCGCACGCCGTCGTCGTACGCCTGCTGCCACCCGGCAGCCGTCAGCCATTCCGAGCGGCCCATCCGGTAGATGTCCCCGGCGAGGAGCCGGGCATTGACGGCGCCTTCCCAGGGCACGCCGCGGTCCGTGTCCGTCATGGGATGCTCCCGGGCCGCAGCAGGCACACCAGCCCCGCGGCAGCAGGCTGCCGGCCGCCGGCAGGAGGAACCCGGTGAATTCCCCGAGGCAGAGCCACCGGAACCACGTCCGGAACAACCTGGACCTGCCCGGCACAACGGATCCTGCCGGCTGCGGGTCCCGGCACGGGGGCGCCTATTCCTGCCAGTCGAAGAATCCCTTGCCCGTCTTGCGTCCGAGCTCGCCCCGGGCCACCTTGTCCCGCAGGATCTGCGGCGGCGCGAAGCGTTCCCCCAGCGTGGCGGCCAGGTACTCGGCGATGCCCAGGCGCACGTCCAGGCCCACGATGTCGGTGGTCTTCAGCGGGCCCACCGGGTGCTTGTAGCCAAGCACCATCGCGGCGTCGATATCCTCCGCCGACGCCACCCCTTCCTCGACCATCCGCATCGCCTCGAGCGCGATCGCCACGCCGAGGCGGGAGGAGGCGAAGCCGGGTGCGTCGTGGACGACGACGGCGGTCTTGCCCAGCGCCTCGACCCAGGCCTTGGCGGCGGCGGCCAGCTCCGGCGAGGTCTCCTCGGCCAGGACCACCTCGACCAGCAGCGAGGCAGGCACCGGATTGAAGAAGTGCAGGCCGCAGAAGTTCGCCGGGCGCTGCAGGGTTTCGGCCAGCCTGGTCACGGACAGCGAGGAGGTGTTCGTGGCCAGCCAGGCCGCCGGCGCCAGCTGCTCCTCGACGTCCTTGAGCGCGGCGGCCTTGAGTTCGAAGTCTTCGGGAACGGCCTCGACCACCAGCCCGCACGAGGCGAAGTCCGCATAGTCGGTGGAGACGGCCAGGCGCCGGGCCCAGACATCCAGGTTCCCGTCGACGGCCCCGCGCTCCAGCGACTTGGCCAGCGAGCCTTCCACCCGCTCGCGCGCGCCGGCCGCCGCCTGCTCGTCGCGCTCGACGACGACCACCTCGGCCCCGGCCAGGATGAAGGCGTGGGCGATGCCCGCCCCCATCCGGCCGCCGCCGAGCACGCCGACTTTCGCGGGGACCGCTGCCGAACCGTTCGTCACTGCGTTCACTGGTTTACCTCCTGCTGGTTCGCGGCATCCTTGGCGGACTTCCTGGCTGCCTTCTTGTCAAGAAAGGCCTGCATGCGGTCGAACTTGGCCTGGGATTCGAAGAGGATGCCCTGGGCGAGCTGGTCGATCATCGGGTGCGCCTCGGCCGGGGCATGGAACACGCTCTTGGTGATGCGCACCGCCAGCGGATCCTGCAGGCCGATCCGGTCCGCGAGTGCGTGCGCGGCCGCCAGCAGCTCCTCGGCGGGGTGGATCTCGGTGACCAGGCGGACCGCCCGGGCCTCCTCGGCGCCAAGCACCTTGCCCGCGAGCAGGATCTCCTTGGCCACCGGCTCGCCGACCAGTTCGCGCAGCCGCCAGGACGCACCGGCAGCGGCCAGGATGCCCAGGCCGGTCTCCGGGTTGCCGATCTTCAGCGCCGGGGTGCCGATGCGGAAGTCCGCAGCGTAGGCCAGCTCGGCGCCGCCGCCGAGCGCGTAGCCGTCCAGCGCGGCGATGACCGGCATCGGCAGCTGGGCGATGCGCACGAAGATGCCCGAGTTGATGCCCATCAGGGCGTCCTCGCGGCGGCGCTCGCGCAGCTGGGCAATGTCCGCCCCGGAGGCGAACACTCCGCTGGACCCGGACAGGATCATGATCCGCGGCGACTTCTCCAGCACCGCGCACACCTCGTGCAGCTCGTCGACCATCTGCTGGTCGATCGCGTTGCGCACCTCCGGACGGTTCAGCCGGACGTGGATCCGGTCCGGTTTGTCATCGGACTCACTGACGAGCAGGGTCGAGAAATCGCTGTCATGGAAGAGCATCAGACCAGCTCGACGATCATCGAGGTGCCCTGGCCGACGCCCACGCACATGGTGGCCAGGCCGTGGCGGGCCCCCTCGCGCTCCATCCGGCCCAGCAGCGTGATCGCAATGCGGGACCCGGAGGATCCGAGCGGATGGCCCAGCGCGATCGCGCCGCCGTCGTTGTTCACGATGCCCTGGTCCAGGCCGAGCCGGCGCATGACGGCCAGCGACTGGGTGGCAAACGCCTCGTTGAGCTCGACGGCGCCGAGGTCGTCCACGGACAGCCCGGCCTTGGCCAGCACCTTCCGGGTGGCCGGCACCGGGCCGATGCCCATGATCTCGGGCGCGACGCCCGCCGAGCCGCCCTCCACCACGCGGGCGCGCGGGGTCAGGCCGAACTTCTTCACCGCCGCCTCGGAAGCGACCACGATGGCCGACGCGCCGTCGTTGAGCGAGCTGGAGTTGCCGGCGGTGACGATGCCGCCGGGCTTGACCACCGGGCGCAGGCCCGCCAGCACCTCCGGGGTGGTGCCGGGGCGGGGACCCTCGTCGGTGTCCACCATCGTCGTCTGGCCCTTGCGGCCGTGGACCGCCACCGGGACGATCTCCTCCTTGAAGCGCCCGCCCTCGATCGCGGCGATGGCCCGTTCGTGCGACCGGACCGCGAACGCGTCCGCGTCCTCGCGGCTGATGTTGTCCACCGCCGCGACCTCTTCTGCGGTCTCCGGCATGGAATAGGTCATCTTGCCGCCGCGGGCCAGGTCCCCGTGGGTGAAGTGGTGGTTGACGAAGCGCCAGCCGATCGAGGTGTCGAAGACCTCGCCCGGCTTGGCGAAGGCTTTCGCCGGTTTCTCCATTACCCAGGGAGCGCGGCTCATCGATTCGACGCCGCCGGCGACGACGATGTCCGCGGCACCGGACTTGATCATCTGGGAGGCCATGATGATCGCGCTCAGGCCGGAGGCGCAGAGCCGGTTCACGGTAATGCCCGGCACGTGGTCCGGGTAGCCGGCCAGCAGCCAGGCCATGCGCGCCACGTTGCGGTTTTCCTCGCCGGCCCCGTTGGCATTGCCGAGGATGACCTCTTCGACGGCATCCGGGTCGACGCCGGCCCGTACCACCGCTTCCTTGACGACCAGCGCGGCCAGGTCATCCGGCCGCACCGACGACAGCGCCCCTCCGTAGCGTCCAACCGGGGTCCGAGCCCCGCCAATCAGGAATGCCTCAGCCATTGAACTTTTCCTTGCGTCTGAACTTCGTTGTAGGGATCGGGGGCGCCGACAACGCGGGCGAAATTACCGACCGACCGTTCTATAAAGCCTCCCACGCACGGTCCCGGGGGTCAACCGGAACCGGAACGGGCTGTAACACTGCCCCGCGGGACGTTAAAGTCCGGCCACGGCACACCACACCCGGATTGCCATGGACCGCGCGGACGCGCACCGGCAGGAACGAGGGCCGGGAGGGACCGCCCGGCGGATAGACTCGCTATGTGAATTCAGAGAAATCCACCCAGCTGCCCGCCGCCACCCTGCCGGAGAAGGTCTCGGACATTTTCGACCCGGCCAGGTGGCGCGAGGTCCAGGGCTTCGACTTCCAGGATTTGACCTACCACCGCCAGGTCGAGCGCGGTGCCGACGGCAGCATCGTCCGCGACCTGCCCGCCGTGCGGATCGCCTTCAACCGGCCCGAGGTCCGCAACGCCTTCCGGCCCGGCACCGTGGACGAACTCTACCGGGCCATGGACCATGCCCGGATGACCCCGGATGTGGCCACCGTGCTGCTGACCGGCAACGGCCCCTCCCCCAAGGACGGCGGACACTCGTTCTGCTCCGGCGGGGACCAGCGCATCCGCGGCCGCGACGGGTACCGTTACGCTCAAGGCGAGACCCAGGAAACCATCGACCCGGCCCGTGCCGGCCGGCTGCACATCCTGGAGGTGCAGCGGCTGATGCGCACCATGCCCAAGGTGGTCATCGCCGTCGTCAACGGCTGGGCCGCCGGCGGCGGGCACAGCCTGCACGTGGTCTCCGACCTGACCATCGCCTCCCGCCAGCACGGCAGGTTCAAGCAGACCGACGCCACGGTGGGCAGCTTCGACGCCGGCTACGGCTCGGCCCTGCTGGCCCGCCAGATCGGCCAGAAGGCGGCCCGCGAAATCTTCTTCCTCGCCCGCGAATACTCCGCCGAGGACATGGTCCGGATGGGCGCGGTGAACGAGGCCGTGGACCACGAGCGGCTCGAAGAGGTGGCCCTGGAGTATGCCGCGGACATCGCCAGGCAGTCCCCGCAGGCCATCCGGATGCTCAAGTTCGCCTTCAACCTGGCCGACGACGGCCTCGCCGGCCAGCAGGTCTTCGCCGGGGAGGCCACCCGGCTGGCCTACATGACGGACGAGGCGGTGGAGGGCAAGGAAGCGTTCCTGGAAAAGCGCGATCCGGACTGGTCCCGCTTCCCCTACTACTTCTGACCGGCCGTGCCGATGGATATCGACGCAGCCTGCACCGCCCTCGCCGCGGCGCTGGCCGGGAAGGGCCCGGCCGTTGAGATTGCCCCGAACGGCATCCCGGCGCCGGTGCGCTCGCCCTTGCTGGCACCTGGCACCGCTGCGCTGGTACGTACCTCCGGCTCCACCGGGACCCCCAAGGCCACCATGCTCGGCCGGCAGGCGCTGGCCGCCTCGTCCGCGGCGACCGCGGTGCGGCTGGGCGGCGAAGGCCAGTGGCTGCTGGCCCTGAGCCCGAACTATGTGGCGGGCCTGCAGGTGCTGGTCCGCTCCGTCCACGCCGGCACCGCCCCGGTGGTGATGGACCTGGCCGCCAGGTTCACCGCCGCCGCCTTCGTCGAGGCCGCAGCAGGGCTGACGCACCGGTTCCGCATCACCTCGCTGGTCCCCACCCAGCTGCACCGGCTGCTCACCGACCCGGCGGAGGAAACCCTCAAGGCCCTGCGGCGCTTCGACGCGATCCTGCTCGGCGGCGCCCGGGCGTCGGACGAACTGCTGGCCGCCGCCGGGCGGCAGGGGCTGAAGCTGGTGCGCACCTACGGCATGAGCGAGACCTGCGGCGGCTGCATCTACGACGGCGTCCCGCTCGAGGGCGTGCGGGTGCGGCTCGACGGCGGCCGGGTGGTCATCGGCGGTCCGGTGGTGGCCTCCGGCTACCTGGGCAATCCCGCCCTGACCCAGGAGCATTTCAGCCGTGATGCGGACGGGACCGCGTGGTTCCGCACCGAAGACCTGGGCGAGCTCGACGGCTCCGGCGTGCTCACCGTCACCGGACGGGCCGACGACGTGCTGATCACCGGCGGCGTCAAGGTCTCCGCCGCCGCCGTGGCGGCGGCCGTCGAGTCGGTCCCCGGTATCCAGGCCGTCCTGGTGGCCGGCGTCGAGGACCCGGAATGGGGCACCCGGGTCGCCTGCGCCGTCGTCGGCCAGGCGCCGGAAGAGCAGATCCGGGCCGCGGTCCGCACCCAGCTCGGGCCGGCGGCCGTGCCGCGGACCATCCTGGTCCTGGAGGAACTGCCGCTGCTGTCCAGCGGCAAGCCCGACCGGCTGGCGGTGGCCCGGATGCTCAGGCACGCCGCGGGATAAGCCCCGGCAGAAGCACCAGCAGCAACGAGAAGCAAAGGATAGATCGTACGTGGCCACAGCAGCCCAATGGATACAAGGGGCCCGCCCCCGCACCCTGCCGATGGCCATTGCGCCGGTGGTCGTGGGCAGCGCGGCGGCGTTCGAGCTGGACGCGTTCAAACCGCTCAATGCGCTGCTCGCGGCGCTGGTGGCCGTCCTGTTCCAGATCGGGGTGAACTACGCCAACGACTACTCGGACGGCATCCGCGGCACCGACGACCAGCGGGTGGGACCGATGCGCCTGACCGCCTCCCGGGCGGCGCCGGCCCGGGCCGTGAAGCAGGCGGCGTTCCTGTGCTTCGGGCTGGCAATGCTCGCCGGCCTGGTGCTCATCATCCTGTCCCGGACCTGGCCGCTGCTGCTGGTGGGCATCGGCTGCGTGATCGCCGCCTGGGGCTACACCGGCGGCAGCAACCCGTACGGCTACCGGGGGCTGGGCGAGGTCTTCGTGTTCCTGTTCTTCGGGATCGTGGCGACCATGGGCACCACCTACACGCAGGCGCTGCAGGTGAGCTGGCCGTCCTTCATCGGCGCCGTGGGCACCGGGCTGATTGCCACCGCGCTGCTGATGGCCAACAACGTGCGCGACATCCCCACCGACCGCAAAGTGGGCAAACGGACGCTCGCGGTGCGCATCGGGGACGAGGCGGCCCGGATCAGCTATGTGATGATGCTGGCGGTGGCCCTGCTGCTGCCGCTGGTTCTGGTCTACGACCACCCCTGGGTGCTGCTGGTCCTGCTGCTGGTCCCGCTGTGCCTGCTGCCGAGCTGGACGATGCTCAAGGGACAGCAGCGCGACAGCCTGATCCCGGTGCTGCAGCAGACCGGCGTGATCAACCTCGGCTTCGCCGCGGCCTACGGGCTCGGGCTCGTGCTCAGCGCCGTGGTCTAGGCACGGGGTCCGGCCCGGACCTAGCGCGTGCCGTCCGGGGCTGCCCCCGGCCGCCGGCGGTCCGGGTCCACCCGGATGCCGTCCTTTTCCGCCAGGGCATCCTCGGCCATCGCATCCGAGATTTCGGTGGAGGTCCGGATGGACCCGCGGCTGCCGGAGAACCGGTAGGCCACCGCGGCCGCGGCCGCGTCACGCCACTTGCGGAAGAACAGGTACGTGATGCACCACGCCATGATGGCTGCCGCGATGGCCGAGTAGACGATGCCGAGACGCAGGTAGAGGCAGGCAATGAAGATCGCGGCCATCAGGCCGACGCGCAGTGCAGTGAATTTCCAGAAAGCCACCACACAAGTTTACCTGCCGCTGGGCAGCGGGCGGCCGCCGGTCCCCCGACCCGCGGCGGCAGGCGCCGCTCAACTACAATTGTGTCTATGGCCCGTCTCTATATGCTGCTGGTTGTGCTGGCAGTGTCAGTCATTGTCTATGCACTCATCGAGTGCATCCGTTCGGCGCCATACGAAGTGCGGAGCATTCCCAAGCCGGCCTGGATCCTGGCCATTGTGTTCGTCCCGCTGATCGGTGCCGGCCTGTGGTTCCTCTTCGGCCGGCCGAAGTCCGGCCGCCCGGTCCCGCAGGCGCCCCGCGGCGGTCCGATGGCACCGGACGAGGACATCGCGTTCCTGCGCAACCTGGACAAGCAGCGGCAAAACAAGCTGCGCGAAGAGGAACTCAACCGGCGCGAGCAGGAACTGCGCGACCGGGAGCAGAGCCTGGGCGAAGAGGGCCAGGACAACACCGACGGCAGCACCCGCTGACGCGCCCCGGCCGACAATGCGCTGAAAAAGGGGTTAGAGCCCCGAGTAGCTGTGCAGCCCGGAGAAGAAGACGTTCACGATGGTGAAGTTGAAGACCACGCACAGGTAGCCCACGATGGACAGCCACGCGGCCCGGGTTCCGGTCCAGCCGCGGGTGGCACGGGCATGCAGGTAGCCGGCGTAGACCACCCAGATCACAAAGGTCCAGACTTCCTTGGTGTCCCAGCCCCAGTAGCGGCCCCAGGCCTTCTCCGCCCAGATGGCGCCGGCCATCAGGGTGAAGGTCCAGAGCACGAAGGAAACGGCGTTGATCCGGTAGGCGACGTTCTCCAGGGTCAGCGCCGAAGGCACCACGCGCAGGAAGCCCAGGCGTTCCGGCTGGCCGGCCCGGGCGCGTGCCTCGCGGTGGGACTGCAGCAGCTGCAGCACGGACATGGCGAAGGTCAGCGTGAACAGCGCGGAGGAAATCACGGCCACCGAGACGTGGATGACCAGCCAGTAGCTCTGCAGCGCGGGCACCAGGTGGGCCACCGGCGTCGGGAAGCCGATCGCGGCGGCGCACAGCATGATCACCACGAGGCCGATCACGAAGGAGCCCAGGAAGCGCAGGTCCTTGCGGGTCAGGGCCAGCAGGAAGACCACCGTGACCACGAGCGCGCCCGTGGTGCAGAACTCGTACATGTTGCCCCAGGGCACCCGGTGCGCGGCAATCCCGCGGGAGATCACGCCCGCGGCCAGGACGACGGCACCGAGGGCGCTCAGCGCCACCCCGATCCGGGCCGCCGGGCGGCGCCGGCCGCCGTAGTCCAGGGATTCGTCGGCGGTCTCGACGGCTGCGCCCGGCGG
>NZ_JBHTML010000045.1:0-25358 GCF_042679445.1 Arthrobacter sp. GCM10027362 | reverse complement strand
GCTGCCGGCCCGGCGTTCGGCATCGGCGAGGGCACCGCCGACGGCGCGGCAGTTTCCGGCCTCGCCCCGGTCCCGCCGGCCGCAGTGACGGCGATGATAGGCGTGCCGACGTCGACGGTCCTGCCCTCGGGCACCAGCAGTTCGGCGACCACGCCGTCGAAGGGACTGGGCAGCTCGACGAGGGACTTGGCCGTCTCGATCTCCACAATCACGTCATTGACGGCCACGGTGTCCCCCGGCTTGACCTTCCAGGAGACGATTTCGGCCTCGGTCAGGCCTTCACCGACGTCGGGCAGCTTGAAGATTTGGTTCGGCATCTCTCTCCTAGGAATCGGCTCAGTAGGCCAGCGAGCGGTCCAGCGCCTCGAGGACCCTGTCGATATCCGGCAGGTAGTGCTCCTCCACCTTGGCCACCGGGTAGGGCATGTGGAAACCCCCCACCCGGATGACCGGTGCCTCCAGGCTCAGGAAGGCCCGTTCGCTGACGCGGGCCGCAATTTCGCCGCCGATGCCGCCGAAGGTCGGGGCCTCGTGCGCTACGATCAGCCGTCCGGTCTTGTGCACGGATTCCGTCACCGTGTCGAAGTCGATCGGCGAAAGGGAGCGCAGGTCGATGACCTCGACGCTGCGCCCTTCTTCGGCGGCCGCCTCCGCCGCGGCCAGGGCCACCGGCACCAGCGGGCCGTAGGCGACGACCGTGGCGTCGGTGCCGACGCGCAACACCTGCGCGGTGAAGGGACCGAGGCCGGGGTTCCCGGTGTCCACCTCGCCCTTGAGCCAGTAGCGGCGCTTGGGCTCGAAGACAATCACCGGGTCATTGGAGGCCACGGCATGCTGGATCATCCAGTAGGCGTCGTGCGGATTCGACGGGGTGATGATGCGCAGGCCGGCGGTGTGGGCAAAGAGCGCCTCCGGGGACTCGGAGTGGTGCTCGATGGAGCCTATGCCGCCGCCATAGGGAATCCGGATGACCACCGGGGCCGACACCTGGCCGGAGCTGCGGGCGTGGATCTTGGCCAGCTGGGTGGTGATCTGGTTGAAACCGGGGAAGACGAAGCCGTCGAACTGGATCTCGCAGATTGGACGGTAGCCGCGGAAGGCCAGTCCGATGGCGGTACCGATGATGCCGGACTCGGCCAGCGGCGTGTCCACCACCCGGTCCGCACCGAAGTCCGCCAGCAGGCCGTCGGTGACCCGGTACACGCCGCCGAGCTTGCCGATGTCCTCGCCCATTAGCAGGGACTTCGGATCCCGTTCCAGCGTGGCGCGCAGGCCCTCGTTAATAGCCTTGGCGATCGTCATCGTTGCCATCAGCGTCCCTCCCCCGCGTTGGCTTCGGTACCGCCGTCAAGGTCGGCGAAGCCGGACTCATACTGCTTGAACCAGGCCAGTTCCTCCGCCACCAGCGGATGCGGATCCGCGTACACGGCGTTGAAGCTCGCCTCGAACTCCGGACCCTCCATGGCCAGCACCGCGGCGCGGATCTGCTTGGCGAAGGCATCGCCCTCATCCTTGAGGTCGTCGAAGAAGGCATCGTCCGCCAAGCCCTGCGCCCGGAGGTACTTCTCCATCCGGCGCAGCGGGTCCTTGCGTTTCCAGGAATCCTCTTCGGCCGCCAGCCGGTACTTCGTCGGGTCGTCGGCCGTGGTGTGCGCGCTCATCCGGTAGGTGAACGCCTCGATCAGCACCGGGCCCCGGCCGGTCCGGGCATGCCGCAGCGCCCATTCGGTGACGGCCCGGACCGCGAGGACGTCGTTGCCGTCCACCCGGATGCCCGGGAAGCCGTAGCCGCTGGCGCGGTTGGCCAGCGGAATCCGGGACTGGACCTCACTCGGGACGGAGATGGCCCACTGGTTGTTCTGGCAGAAGAAGACCACCGGGGCCTGGTTCGAGGCCGCGAAGACCATCGACTCGTGGACATCGCCCTCCGAACTGGCGCCGTCACCGAAATAGGCAATGGTGACGGCGTCCGCCTGATCGCGCTGGATTCCCATCGCATAGCCGACGGCGTGCAGCGTCTGGGCGGCCAGCACCAGGGTGTACAGGTGGAAGTTGTGCTCCCGGGGATCCCAGCCGCCGCTTGAAATCCCGCGGAACTGGCGGAGCAGGTTGGACAGGTCGAGGCCGCGGGCCAGTGCCACGCCGTGCTCGCGGTAGGTGGGGAACACGTAGTCCTGCGGCTGGAATGCCCGGCCCGAACCGATTTGGGCGGCCTCCTGGCCCTGCAGCGGCGGCCACAGGGCCAACTGGCCCTGCCGCTGGAGTGCCGTCGCCTCCACGTCGAAGCGCCGGACGATGAACATATCCCGGTACAAGCCGCGCAGGGCCCCTGCGTCCAGGTCCGCCAGCAGCGGGCTGTACGTCGGGTCCTCGCGGAGCACGCCGTCGGCATCCAGCAACTGCACCATCGTTGGATCCTCGGCAGGCCCCCCGGGGGCACCGATGGACTGACCCAGATCCTCTATCTCAAACTCCGTGGTGGGCAGATGCTCAGCGCCCATGCGAACTCCTCCCCGCCCCGCTGGCGGTACCATCGCTTCTTATATTCCCCCCATGGAATACATTCCGTCGGTGGAATATGTCTCGGTCTTTCCTGTCAAGACTACCGGCAGCGCAGGCCATGTTCCGCCACATGACAAGGGCGGAAACAGGAGCGGCCGCCTCAGGAAACGGCCTGGACCTTGGCATACGCCGCGCACAGCTGCAGGAAGCGGGTGTTCGCCTCGGCCTCGCCGATGCTCACCCGGACCCCCTCGCCGTCGAAAGCCCGGACGGAGAGCGCCTGCCGCCCGGCAAACTCGGCGAACTCCTGCGCCCGATCGCCAAGCGGCAGCCAGACAAAGTTGCCCTGGGACTCCGGGATCTTCCAACCCAGCTCCTTCAGGCCGGCCACCACGCGTTCCCGCTCGTCCACCAGGCCCTGCACCCGCTCCTGCACCTGGCCATAATGACGCAGGGAGGTAATGGCCGCGTGCTCGGCGATGCTGGAGACCGCGAACGGCGTCGCCGCCACGCGCAGGTGCCCGGTGATGTCCGGCCGGGACACCGAATAGCCCACCCGCAACCCGGCCAGCCCGTGCGCCTTGGAGAAGGTGCGCAGCACCACGACGTTCGGGTACTTCTTGTACATCCGGATGCCGTCCACCACCTCCGGGTCGCGGACGAATTCGGTGTAGGCCTCGTCGATCACCACAATGACATCGCGCGGGACCTTGGCCAGGAAACCCTCGACCTGGGCGGTGGTCAGGGCCGGGCCCGTCGGGTTGTTCGGGGTGCACAGCAGGATGACCCGGGTGCGGTCGGTCACCGCCGCAGCCATTGCCTCCAGGTCATGCGTTCCGTCCGCCCGGTTGGGAACCTGGACGCTGCGCGCGCCCGCCAGGCCCACCATGATGGGGTAGGCCTCGAAGGAACGCCAGGGGTAGACGACCTCGTCCATGGCACCGTCCTCATCCTGGCCGGCATAGGCCTGCAGGATCTGGGTCAGGGCACCCAGGCTGCCGGCGCCGGTCACGATGTCCTCCGCGGGCACGTCCAGGAAGGAGGCCAGCTCGGTACGCAGCGCGGTGCAGAGCGGATCCGGGTAGCGCATGATGTCCGTCCGGGCGTTGATGGCCTCCAGCACGGCGGGGATCGGCGGCAGCGGGTTCTCGTTGGAGGAGAGCTTGTATGCCTGCAGGCCCTCGATGGCTGTCGGCGGCTTGCCGGCGGCATACTTGGGCAGGCGGGCCAGCACGCTGCGGGGCCGGATTTCGACGTCGTTGTCGACTGCCGTGCCTGCTGCGTTGCCTGCGGCGGCGCCTGCTGCCGGAACCGCAGCCTGGTTGATGGGGTTGTCAGCGGAAGTCATGCGTTAAAGGATACGTGCGGCCGTCACCGGATTTGCCTGTGGTGTGCCACCATGTAGGCATGACGGCCTTCATCGTCCGCGTCATTGTCAACGCCCTGGCCCTCTGGGCGGCCGGCTGGCTGCTGCCGGGCATTGAAATCCAGCCAACGGCCGGCGCGGGGATGGCCGGCGGGAACAACGTCGGCGGCGTCATCCTGGCCTACCTCTTCATCGGCCTGATTTTCGGGCTGGTCAACTCGATCGTCCGGCCCGTGGTGGCGTTGCTGGCCCTGCCGATAACCATCCTGACGCTCGGCATTTTCACGATCATCATCAATGCCGCCATGCTGATGCTCACGGCCTGGATCTCCGGCTACACCCCGGTGCACTTCGAGGTGGACTCCTTCTTCTGGACGGCGATCCTCGGCGCGCTGATCATCAGCGTGGTCTCCATCGTGGCCAGCATTTTCACCGGGGGCCGCCGCTAGGGAGTGGGAGCTCCCGGCTTCGCCGCCACGCCGGGGCCCTCGCGCCCACTCTACGGGTTCCGCCCACGCCTCACCGGCTCCATGGCGGGCGGTTAAGCACACTTGACCAGTTCGTAACCCGCGGCCGCAACAGCCGAAACACGCGCTGCCTAACGTTTCTTCCACCGGGCGAACCGCCGACCCCTGGAGGATTCCGTTGAGCATTGACCAGACCGCACAAACCAGCCATGCCACCGAGGCCGCCCCCGCCGCCGCCGGACCCGCCCGCCTGCGGCTGAGGCCCGGGCGGTGGATCGACAACTGGGATCCCGAGGACCGCGGGTTCTGGGAAGGAACCGGACGGGGAATCGCCCGCAGCAACCTGCGCTGGTCCATCTTCTGCGAGTTCCTCGGCTTCATCGTCTGGCAGCTGTGGTCCATCGCCGCGGTCCAGCTTCCCGCGGCCGGCTTCGACCTGAGCAGCTCCCAGATCTTCTGGCTCATTTCGATGCCCAGCCTGGTCGGGGCCACGCTGCGGATCCCGTACACCTTCATGGTGCCGACGTTCGGCGGCCGCAACTGGACCGTCGTCTCGGCCCTGTTGCTGCTCATCCCCGCCGTCGGCCTGGCCGTGTGCACTGCAAACCCTCAGACGCCGTTCGGCGTCCTGCTGCTGATGGCAGGCCTCGCCGGTTTCGGCGGCGGCAACTTCGCCAGCTCGATGGCGAACATCACCTACTTCTACCCCGCCTCCGAAAAGGGCTACGCACTGGGACTGAACGCCGCCGGCGGCAACCTGGGCGCCGCCGTGGCCCAGCTGGTGGTACCGCTGGCCGTTACAGCCGGCGCCTTCGGCGCGACCGGTGCGCTGAACCTGCCGCTGGCCGGGCTGATCTGGGTGCCGCTGATCCTGCTCGCCGCCTGGGGCGCCCGGCGCTTCATGCACAACCTCTCGCACGCCAAGGGAGACCTGGCCGCCTCCCTCGCGGCGCTGCGCGAGCCGCACCTGTGGATCATGTCCCTGCTCTACATCGGCACCTTCGGCTCCTTCATCGGCTTCTCCGGCGTTTTCCCGAAGCTGATCAAGGACGTCTTCCCGGAGTTCTCCGCCTTCTCGGTGGGAACGGCGGCACTGTCCCTGGCCTTCCTTGGCCCGCTGGTGGGCTCGCTGGCCCGGCCGCTCGGGGGCAGGCTGGCCGACCGGTTCGGCGGGGCGCGGATGACGACGGCCTCCTTCGCGGCCATGGCCGTGATCGCCCTGGCCGTGGTGTGGACCCTGCCGGCATCCAACTTCTGGCTCTTCCTAGTCCTGTTCCTGGCCCTGTTCACGGCCAGCGGCTTCGGCAACGGGGCCACCTACCGGATGATCCCGCGCATCTTCGCGATCCGCGGCCAGGAGGCGGGCCCGGGCCGGGACGGCGTCGACAGCCAGCGCAAGTCCTCGGCGGCCCTGGGCCTGATCTCGGCCGTCGGCGCATACGGCGGCTTCGTCATCCCGCAGGTGCTCAATGCCTCCGGCACCGCCACGGGCAGCTACGACGGCGCTTTCTACGGCTTCGTCGGCGCCTACGTGCTCATGCTGGTGCTGGCATGGTCCTGCTACCTGCGTCCGGGCAGCAAGATGGCCCAGGGCGGGGTGTAGCGATGGGCACCAACACGCACTGCCCCTACTGCGCCCTGCAGTGTGCCATGCGGCTGGCTCCGGCCGGCCGCATGGCCGTCCCCGCCGGCGCAGTATCCGCCGGCGCTGTGTCCGCCGGTGCTGTGTCCGACGGTGCTGTGTCCAACGGCGCCGGCGCGGTCCGGGCGGGGACCACCCTGGAGGTGGGCGGCCGGGACTTCCCCACCAACCGGGGCGGACTGTGCCGCAAGGGCTGGACCTCGCCGGCCCTGCTGAACTCGCCGGAGCGGCTCACCACACCGCTGCTGCGCGGGGCCGGCGGCGTCTTCCGGCCCGTCGGCTGGGACGAAGCCCTGGACCTGGCCGCCGACGCCGTGCGCACGGCCTGGGAGCGGCACGGCGCCGATTCCGTAGGCGTCTTTGGCAGCGGCGGGCTGACCAACGAAAAGGCCTACCAGCTGGGCAAATTCGCCCGGCTGGCGCTGCGCACCTCCCGGATCGACTACAACGGCCGGTTCTGCATGGCCTCCGCGGCGGCGGCCGGGAACCGGGCGTTCGGCCTGGACCGCGGGCTGCCGTTCCCGCTGGCCGACCTGGACAGCGCCCACACCGTCCTGCTGCTGGGCTCCAACGTCGCCGACACCATGCCGCCGTTCGTGGCACACCTGCAGGGTGCCCGGGACGCGGGCGGACTGATCGTGGTGGACCCGCGGCGCTCCGCCACGGCAGCCCTGACCGGCGGCGGGGCCGGACTGCACCTGCAGCCAACGCCGGGCACCGACATGGCGCTGCTGCTGGGCATCTCCCACGTGGTGGTGCACGAAGGTCTCGCGGACCAGGATTTCATCCAGCAGCGCACGGACGGCTACAGGTCCCTGCGGCGCAGCCTGAACGCCTGGTGGCCGGAGCGCGTCCAGGCAGTCACCGGCGTGCCTGCCGAACTGGTGCGGGAGACCGCGCGGCGCCTGGCCGAAGGCGTCCGCCAGGCCCGCGCCGGACTCTCCGCGGGCGGCACCTACATCCTGACCGGCCGCGGCGTGGAGCAGCACGTGGACGGAACGGACACGGCCACCGCGGCGATCAACCTGAGCCTGCTGCTCGGGCTGCCCGGCAGCACGCACAGCGGCTACGGCACGCTGACCGGCCAGGGTAACGGCCAGGGTGCACGCGAGCACGGGCAGAAATCCGACCAGCTGCCCGGCTACCGCAAGATCACCGATCCGGCGGCGCGCAAGCATGTGGCCGCCGTCTGGGGCGTCGATCCCGGGCTGATCCCCGGACCCGGGCTGCCGGCCGTCCAGCTGCTGAAATCCCTGGGCCGGCCCGGCGGCGTCCGCAGCCTCTTTGTCCACGGCTCGAACATCGCCGTGTCCGCCCCGGATGCGGGCGCCGTGCTGGCCGGCCTGCGCAGCCTGGACTTTTTGGTTGTGGCCGACTTCTTCATGTCCGAAACCGCCGCGGAAGCAGACCTGGTGCTCCCCGTCCCCCAGTGGGCCGAGGAAGAAGGCACCATGACCAACCTGGAGGGCCGGGTCATCCGGCGGCGCCGGGCGGTCGAGGCACCCGAAGGAACCCGCTCAGAGCTGTGGATCATGCAGCAGTTGGCGGTCCGGCTGGGGGCACCATCGACATTCAGCGATGATCCGGAGACGGTCTTCGAGGAGCTGCGGCTGGCCTCCGCCGGCGGCCTGGCCGACTACTCGGGCATCCGCTATGCGCAGCTGGAGAACGACGACGTGCCCGCCTACTGGCCGTTCCCCACGGGTTCGGCCGGCACGCCCCGGCTCTTCCTCGAGACCTTCGCCCATCCGGACGGACGGGCGCGGTTCACGGCCGTCTCGCCGGGTACCGCCGCGGACCTGCTGCACCGCCCGGGGGAACTCACGCTCGTCACCGGCCGCGTGCTCGAGCACTACCAGTCCGGGTCCCAGACCCGGCGGGTCGCCGAACTGTCGGCGGCGCAGCCTGAACCGCGCCTGCAGCTGCATCCGGCCACGGCGCTGCCCCTGGGGATTGCGGACGGGGATATGGCCGAGATCAGCAACGGCCGGGGCACCGTACGGGCCCGCGCCGAACTGACCACCGAGGTGCGGCCCGACACCGCCTTCCTGCCCTTCCACTTCCCGGGCCGGCAGAGCGCCAACCTGCTGACCCAGGCCGCAACGGACCCAATCTCCGGGATGCCGGAATTCAAGACCAGCGCCGTACAGGTACGCGTGCTGGAGAAAGCAGGCGCGTTGTGAATTCGGAAACCCCCGAACGGATCGCCGTCGTCGGTTTCGGACCGGTGGCCGCCCGCTTCATCGACGAACTGCTGCCGACGGTGCGCAGCGGCCACATCCAGCTCACGGTGATCGGAGCCGAAGCCGTGCCCGCCTACAACCGGGTCCTGGTGGCCGATCTGGGCGTGGGGCGGACCACGCCCGAAGCCATCGAGCTCGCGGACGCCGACGACCTGCGCGCCGAAGGAGTAAAGGTCCTGCTCGGCCGCACGGCCCGGCGGATCGACCGCCCCCGGCAGATGCTCGAACTGGATGACGGCACCCGTGAACCCTACGACCGGCTGGTGCTGGCCACCGGTGCCGGTGCCATTGTTCCCACGCTCACCGGGCTGAACCCGGATCCTGCGGCCATTCATCTGCTGCCGCCCGGCGTCACCGCGCTGCGGGACCTCGGCGATGCGGCCCGGCTGCGGCACACGGTGGACCGCGGCGGACACGTGATCGTGCTGGGCGGGGGCATCCTGGGCATCGAGGCCGCGCTGGCCGCGGCAGAGGAGGGCGCCTGCGTCACCGTGGTCCACAACGGCGACCGGCCATTGGCCCGCAACCTCGACCGCGGCGGAGGAAGAACCCTCGCCCGGGCCCTGCGCTCTGCCGGCATCGACCTCGTCTCCGGCGCGCGCTCCACCGGCGTCTGCTTCGCCCCCCAGGCCGGCCGGCACCACTTCAACGCCCTCGAACTCGCGGACGGCCGCCGGATCAGCGGCGACCTGCTGCTGCTGTCCTGCGGCGTCCGGCCGCGCACCGGCCTCGCCGCAGGCTCCGGGCTGCCGGTGGGCAGGGGCATCGTGGTGAACCACCGGCTGGAAGCGGACACGGACGGGACCATCTTCGCCATCGGGGACTGTGCCGAGGTCCACTGCGGCGATCCCGCATGCCGCGACTGTGCCGACCCGGGCGCCAGGCCGGCCGGCCTGATCGGGCCGGGGTGGCGGCAGGCAGAGTGGCTCGCCCACCACCTGGTCCGGCAGGCCGGCCCGCTGGGCGCCTCCGCCCCAATGCCGGACCTGGCCGCCGAGAAACCTGCCGTCATGCTGCTGAAGGCCCGGAACGTGGACATGGCCTCGGCCGGCACGATCGACGCCGAGCTATGGGACGACGATGAGGTGGTGCCGTGCACGGCCGGCCGTGGAGGCACCACGGCACCCCGGCAGGTCGCCCAGTGGGCGGACCCCGAACATGGACGGTACGTCAAGATGGTCACCCGCGGCGGGGTGCTGGAGGGCCTGGTCTGCGTCGGCATGCCGCGTACGGCCGCCGAACTGGTGCTGCTGTACGAGCGCGGGTCCGAACTTCCCGCGGACCGGACGGCGCTGTTCCGGCTCGATGCCGTCGAGCAGCTGCCGGGCCTGTCCGGCCCGGCCGATCCCGCGTCGCCGCTCTGCCGGTGCACCGGAGCAACGCACGGACAGGTCCGGGAAGCCGTTGCGGGCGGCTGCCACTCCGTGGGCGCCATCAGCGACGCCACGCGGGCCGGTACCGGATGCGGCGGCTGCCGGAGCCGGATTGCCGAATTGATCGAGTCCCATCTGCAGTCAGCCGGAGCGGGCACCGGCACCTCCTGACCTCCGTGCGGCCTCAGCGGCCCGGGGCGGCCCGGGCGGCGCTGCCGTCCGGTCCGGCACCGCCGGCTGCCGGGTGAGCCTGAAGACCTGCCTTCGGGCAGTTGCGCCCGCCAGGGTGCCGGCAATAATTGAGGCCGTGTCCGCCACGGAGGGGTCCGGACTGAGTTCGAGGGCCCGTGCCGCGGACATGTAGTTGCCGAAATTGTGGCCCGGACCGAGGCCGGCGGCCCCTCCCGCAGGGGTTTCGACCCGCCCGGTGAGGGTGACCGTGACCTGGTCCCGGCCGTCAGGGTTCGGCACTCCGTCCGCACCGGCCACCCAGTCCTGCCGGTGTTCCAGGTGCAGGCTCTTCACGCCGGGGGCGGCCCGCCGGTCCCCCACCGGGGAGCCTGCGGTGAGGACGTACTGCACGTGGTGCCGCGAGAGGAACTCCCGGTTCCGGGCCAGGTTCATGGCGTGGATGCCGCCCTGGCTGTAACCGGCCAGGATCACGGGCTCTCCGGGTGCCGCACCTGCCTCTGCCAAAGCACGGGAGACGGCCTCCGCCACGAACCTGCTGTCCGCTGCCAGCGCCTCGGCAATGCCCGTTTCGTCGAACGGGTTTGCGGTCGCGGCCGGTCCCCCGCTGCCCTGGGTTCCCGGCAGCGCCACCACCCAGCTGTTCCGGCCGTCCTTGCGGACCTCGACCACCTCGATGTGTCCGGGACCGGCCTGTTCCGCCGCGGCCGCGCGGGCCAGCAGACCGGCAGGGGTAGGTGCCACGGACACGGCTCCGGCAGGACCGGCCTGCGCCACGGTGATTGGAGCCGTGCGGAGCAGCCCGGCCGAATTGGCCGCGGCAACCAGGACCGGTGCCAGCCGCCCCGGAACCGGGAGGCTGCCGACTCTCCCGTGCCGGGCATCGCGCAGGACCATCGCCGCGAAGGCCGGCGGCAGCCCCAGCAGGACCGCCAGCGCTTCCGGCGCATTGTTCAGCACGCGCCCGGCCCCGTCCCGGGTCGGCCGGCCCTCGTTGCCAAGTGCGCCCAGCGGTACGGTGAGCCACGAGGTGGAACGGTCCACGGCGTCCAGTCCGGACCGCACGGCCTGCTCCGCCGCCGCATAGACCCGGAGTGCCTGGCGGACGCTGTCCGAAAGCTCCCGGATTTGGCGGGCGCCCTGCGCCATTGCGGACCAGGCCCCGAGCACCGCCATCCGCACGGCGAACCATCCCGGTACCGGGGCCAGCCTGCCCTCGAGCAGCTCCCGCTCCACCTCTGCCGCTTCCCCGCGGATTTGTTCCACCCTGTCGGCGATGGCCTCGAGCCGGGCTGCGGCGTCCTCAAGTTCCTCCCACTGGAACGCGGCCCCGCCGAGGCCACCCGACACCGTGTACCCGGGGTAGGCGGTGGAGCCAAAACGGTTCTCCCACCAGCGGGCGGAAGCCGGATGCCAGTCTTCTGCGGTCACTGGAACGGCCGGCTTTCCGCCAGTGCCGCATCCACGGCCTGTCCGAACGCGGCGACCTGGCCGGCGGCGGTGCGGACCCGGTCCGCGGCGTCGTCCAGCCGCAAGCGCTTTTGCGCCAGTGTCCGTCGGAACGCCTGTCCCGCCGGGGATTCCCAAGCCGCCAGCTCGAGCCCGGCCAGCGAGCCGTTGAGCTCCTGCAGCCTGGCCTCGCACTCGAGCAGCCGCTGCGCCAGCAGCCGGACCTCCCGGCCGGCCGCGGCACAACAGGCTCCGGGCGGCGGCGTTGTCCAGAAATCCATCCGAGGCACTCCTTCTCCCCGCCACCGACGCTACGCGCCGGAACCGCACCGCCGGCAGCCACCGGGAGCCGGGTGTGCGCAAGGAGGCCCGGGCGCAGGCTGTGGAGGGCTGCTCAGCGTCCTCCGCAGCCCCAGCCGGGCCCGGGGAGCATGAAAGAATAGGGGCCATGGCTGAACATCACCGTGTTTCTTTGGCAGAAGTTTCCCCCGCAATCGCCCTCGGCCCGCTGGACGGCCGCTATCGCGGCGCCGTCGCCCCGCTGGTGGACTACCTCTCCGAAGCCGCACTGAACCGCGACCGCGTGCACGTGGAGGTCGAGTGGCTGATCCACCTGGCCAACGGCTCCGTGCTCCCGGGGGCCGGCCCGCTCACCGCCGAGCAGCAGGCCGCGCTGCGCAGGATCGTCACCGATTTCGACGGCAGCTCGGTGCGCGAACTGGCCGAGATCGAGGCCGTAACCGTCCACGACGTCAAGGCCGTGGAGTACTACATCGGCAGCCGCCTGGCGGACATCGGCATCGGCAACCTCAAGGCGATGGTGCACTTCGGCTGCACCTCCGAGGACATCAACAACCTCTCCTACGCCGTTGGCATCAAGGGCGCGGTGGAGAAGGTCTGGCTGCCGGCCGCCCGTGACCTGGTCGCCCAGCTCTCGGCCATGGCCGAGGCCAACCGCGACGTGCCGATGCTCTCCCGCACCCACGGCCAGCCGGCCACCCCCACCACGCTTGGCAAGGAACTCGCCGTGGTCGTGCACCGGCTGACCCGGCAGCTGGACCGGATCGAACGGACCGAATACCTGGGCAAGATCAACGGCGCCACCGGTACCTACGCCGCGCACTACGCCGCGGTGCCCACCGCCGACTGGCAGGCCGTGTCCAGGAGTTTCGTGGAGGGCCTGGGCCTGACCTGGAACCCGTTGACCACGCAGATCGAATCCCACGACTGGCAGGCCGAACTCTACGCCGACATCGCCCGCTTCAACCGCATCCTGCACAATCTGTGCACGGACATCTGGAGCTACATCTCTATCGGCTACTTCGTCCAGATCCCCGTCGAGGGCGCCACCGGCTCCTCCACCATGCCGCACAAGGTCAACCCGATCCGCTTCGAGAACGCCGAGGCGAACCTGGAGATTTCCAACGGCCTGCTGGACACCCTGGCCGCCACCCTGGTCACCTCCCGCTGGCAGCGCGACCTTACGGATTCCTCCTCGCAGCGCAACATCGGCGTCGCCTTCGGCCACTCGCTGCTGGCCATCTCCAACGTGGCGAAAGGCCTGGACCGGCTGGATGTTGCCGCGGACGTGCTCGCCGCGGACCTGGACCAGAACTGGGAGGTGCTCGGCGAGGCGATCCAGATGGTCATGCGTGCCGAAGCCATCGCCGGGGTGCCGGGCATGGACAACCCGTACGAGCGGCTGAAGGACCTGACCCGCGGCCACCGCGTGGACGCGGCCCGGATGAAGGAGTTCGTCTCCACGCTCAAGCTGTCCCCCGCGGCCGAAGAGCGCCTGCTGGCCCTGACCCCGGAGAGCTACAACGGCATCGCCGGCCAGCTGGTGGACCACCTGAAGAAATAACCCGCTGCCGCCCCGATAGCCGGGGCGGACGGTGGCGGCCCGGGTTGTGCAACCCGGGCCGCCGCGCGTCTGCGGCCCTGTTGAGCATGGGAATCTTTCGGAAAGCCCCGCTGTCTCCTGCGCCGGCATCCGCCCCGCACCCATCGCAGCCCCGCCGCTCCCTGCCCGCCGCAGCCGGTGTGACTCTGCACACGAAATTCGTTTCCGGGCCGGCACAAGGTTTAGAGTCGTTAATACGCCGCGGGGTGGAGCAGTTCGGTAGCTCGCTGGGCTCATAACCCAGAGGTCAGAGGTTCAAATCCTCTCCCCGCAACGAAAAGGCCCCTGACCGGGCGCGGACGTCCGGTCGGGGGCCTTCGCAATTCCCGGGCGCGGTCCCGCCGCACGGTCCGGACGAACGCGGACGGCCTGAGCGTGCCGGTGGAGCCGGACCGGCTGCCGGCAGCGGGGATGTTCCTGCCCGGATCCCCGGGGAGCACCGGTGTGCCGCCCCCGCCGCATCTTGGGCCCTCCCGGTCTTGAGACCTGCCGAGGTGCCGGCATACCGGCGCGCTCCTTTGGGGGCGGCCGGTGGCCGGGCCCTCCTGCGTCCCGCGGGCGGCCCGGGGCGCAGGCGTGCCGTCCGGCTACTCGGCTGCCGCGAGCTGGCCGCAGGCGCCGTCGATCTCCTGGCCCCGGGTGTCGCGCAGCGTCGTGGGGATGCCGGCGGCCGTCAGCCGGGCGATGAATTCGCGGGTGACGGCCGGTTCGGAGCTGGTCCAGATGGAGCCCGGCGTCGGGTTCAGCGGGATCGGGTTCACGTGGACCCAGCCGCGGCCGCGCCGGTTCAGCTTCCGGGCCAGCAGGTCCGCGCGCCAGGGATGGTCGTTCATGTCCTTGATCAGCGCGTATTCGATCGATACGCGCCGGCCGGTGGTCCGGTAGTAGTTGTAGGCCGCGTCCAGGGCCTCGTCCACCTTCCAGCGGGAGTTGACCGGGATCAGGTCGTCGCGCAGCTCGTCGTCGGGAGCGTGCAGGCTCAGCGCGAAGGTGACCGGCAGGTCCTCGGCGGCGAGCTTGTTGATCGCCGGGACCAGCCCGACGGTGGAGACGGTGATGTTGCGGGCGCTCATACCCAGGCCTTCGGGCGCCTCGGCGGCCATCCGGCGCACGGCGGCCATTACGCGCTTGTAGTTGGCCAGCGGCTCGCCCATGCCCATGAAGACGATATTGGTGACGCGCTCGGCGTCGTGGCCTGCACCGCTGCGCTTGCCGCCGAGCCCGCCTTCGGCAATGACCCGGTTGGCCTGCACGACCTGGTCCAGGATCTCGGCGGTGGACATGTTGCGGGTCAGTCCGGCCTGCCCGGTGGCGCAGAACGGGCAGTTCATGCCGCAGCCGCACTGGCTGGACACGCACAGGGTGATGCGGCCGGGGTAGCGCATCAGCACGGATTCGACCAGCGAGCCGTCGAAGAGCCGCCAGAGGAACTTGATGGTGTCCCCCTTGTCCGTGGTCAGGCGCTTGACCTCGGTCAGCAGCTTCGGGAACATCGCGGCCGCCAGTTCCTCGCGCCCGGTCTTGGGCAGGTCGCTCATGCGCCCGGGGTCCGTGGTGTAGTGCTGGAAGTAGTGGACCGAGAGCTGCTTGGCGCGGAACGCCGGCACACCCAGCTCCCTGAGCTTTTCCTGGCGCTCGGCCAGGCTCAGGTCCGCCAGGTGTACGGGCGGCTGGGAGACGCGCGGGGACTTGAACTGCAGCAGCGGGCGGCCCTCGCGGGTGACGGCCTGCTGCCATCCCTCGGCAGCGGGGCGGACCTGGGGCCGCTCGGACACGGCCGCCGGCGCGGCCGCGGACCCGGCGGAGGACACAGCCGCGGACACAGCCGAGGACACAGTGGAGGACACAGTGGAGGACACAGTGGAGGACAGGTGGGAAGACATTGGCACTATTGTCTCACACGGACTAAAGTTCTCCCTCCGGCCCGGCGTCCCCGCCGCGCATCCCGTGCCGCCGGCGCATCGGGTTCCTGCGGGCGCGCCGGCAGGTTAGCCTCGGACCATGACCGACGACGAGATCAACTTCCACACCCGCAAGTGGGTTCGCCCCGAGGACCTCAATGCCAACGGCACGCTCTTCGGCGGCAGCCTGCTGCGCTGGATCGACGAGGAAGCGGCCATTTACGCCATCATCCAGCTCGGCAACGGCATGGCGGTGACCAAGTACATGTCCGAGATCAACTTCGTCAGCTCCGCCCGGCAGGGGGACCTGATCGAGATGGGCCTGCGGGCCACGCATTTCGGCCGGACCTCGCTGACCATGCGGGCGGAGGTGCGCAACATGATTACCCGCAGGTCCATCCTGACCATCGAGAAGATCGTCTTCGTGAACCTGGACGACGAGGGCAATCCGGCCCCGCACGGCTACACCGCGATCACGTACGACCGGGACCGCGTCCCCAGCCACCATCTGGACATCCGGCCGGCGGCGGACAAGGACTGACACGCACCCCGGCGGACCGTCCTTCCACCGGTTTCGCTCCGGAACGGGAACCTGCCGGCGGTTTAAACATGCAGCAGCTTCCCCTTTCGGGAGGAGGAGGCGGTGCGGGGAAATCCGGGGACGGGGTCAGTGCCCGAAGCGAGGCGGCAGGGGATGCGGCCGGGCTTGCGGGGACGGCGCAGCCGCCGAACGCTGGAACCTGAGGATCCGCTCCAGGGCCGCGGCCACCGCGTCCTCGCCCGCGGCGAAGGACAGGCGCACGTAGCGGATGCCGTTCACGGCGTCGAAATCCGCCCCCGGCACCAGGGCCACGCCCTCCTGCTCCAGCAGTGCGCGGCAGTAGGCCGCCGAATCGGCGAAACCTGCCAGCTGCGCCCCCAGGTCCGCATACAGGTAGAAGGCCCCGTCGGCCGGAGCCGCGTGGCCCCAGTTGAGCCGGCCGAGGTTTTCCAGCAGCAGCCGGCGCACCTTTGCGTAGCCGGCCACCGCGGCGTCGGCTCCGGCGTAGGACTCCTCCGTGAAGGCCTCCACCGCGGCCAGCTGCGCCGGGGCCGGCGGGCACAGCGCCACATTGCCGGCGAGCGCTTCCATTGCGCCGGCGAGGTCCTCCGGCATCAGGGCCCAGCCCAGCCGCCAGCCGGTCATCCCCCAGTATTTGGAGAAGGAGGAGACGGCGACGCCGGTGCGGTCCAGTTCCCAGGCGCAGACGCCCCGGGCATCCGGCGCCTGCGGATCCGCCGGATAGGTGATGCCGTGGTAGATCTCGTCGCTGACCAGGCGCACGCCGTTGGCCGCGCACCAGGCGGTCAGCGCCGCGAGCTCCGTCCGGGTGACCATGGTGCCGGTGGGGTTGGCCGGGGAGGCCAGGACGAGTCCGTCGAGCGCACCGTGCGCGGCGGCAGCATCCAGCTGCTCCGGTGTGGGCTGGTAGCGTTGGGCCGGCCCGCAGTCGATCTCCACCACCTCGCAGCCGAGCGCCCTGAGGATGTTGCGGTAGGCCGGGTAGCCGGGCCGGGCCAGGGCCACGCGGTCCCCGTGGTCGAAGGCGGCCAGGAAGGCCAGCATGAAGGCGCCGGAGGACCCGGTGGTGATGGCCACTTCCTCCGGCGCGACGTCCAACCCGTACCAGCGGCCGTAATGCGCGGCCACCGCCGCGCGCAGCGGCCGGATGCCCAGCGCCCCGGTGTAGGTCAGGGCCAGGCCGGAGGCGTGGATCCGGGCGGCCTCGGCGGAAACCGCCCGGGGGGCGCCGCCTGAAGGCTCTCCGGCGCACAAGGAGATGACGTCCCGGCCGGCAGCCTGCAGGTCCGCCACCCGGGACAGGATGTTCATGACTTCGAAGGGCGGGACGAGGGCGCGGCCTGAGGCCTTCAGGGGCGGGGTCACGGCGGGTCTCCAATCGGGGGCGGGCAGGTGCCTCCAGCTTGCCACCGGTCCGGGCCTTCCCGCAGCCCGGGCCTTCCCGCAGCCCGGGCCCTGTCCGGGTGCCGGCCCTAGTCCACGAATTCGGACTGTGTCTCGACGAAGTCCCAGTCCTTCGGATGCAGCGTCTTGTCCTTCAGGTCCGGGCCGCCAGCCTCGTAGACCGCCAAGGCCACATCGGGATCGATGACCTCGGCCCGCAGGTTCTCCCGGAACCATTCCTTGTGGTCCGTCTCCAGCTCCAGCCACCACTGTTCGATGCGCAGTTCCGCCATGGTTCAGTCCTCCGGTTTGGCCTCTACATCCACCGTAGGCGGGTGCGGCAGGCGCTTCAAGGGGCCGGCCGGCGGGGGCGAGCGCCCCGCTTCCAAGTAGTTTCCTGCTCCGGTGCTGCCTGGCCCTAAGTATTCCCGCGGCTAAACGGGTACGCCCTACTCATGCAGCCGCCGCCCGCTGCTGCCTACCATGAGTAACGCTCGACTGCTCGCCACTCTCGGCCACATCGGCGGGTTTGGCCATACGGTCTTCTTGGAATGTTCGTTGGGGGGGAACGCCAGTGGCCTCTAGCCATGTCATCTTTGTTCTTGGCGCCGCCATTGTGATGGCGGTTGCCTGCGGGGGCGGTGCCTGGATTTACCGCAGGGTCAGGAAACCGCAGCTGATCAGGATGCTGCTGCTGCTCGGCGCGGGCCTGGTGCTCGCGGCCAACACCTTCTGCCTGCTGGTTAAGGTTGCCGATCTCTGGGCGGCCGCCGTCATTGCGGCCTCCCTGGCCTGCGGGGCCGCCCTGGCCGCGCTGTTGCTCTCGTGGCGGGTCAAGGCCGTACACGCCACGCTCCCGCGCCGCGTGCTGGCGATCGGCGCCCATCCCGATGACCTGGAGCTGGCGTGCGGGGGCACGCTGGCCAAGTTCATCGACTCCGGGCACGAGGTCAACGGCCTGATCATGAGCGACGGCAGGGTCGGCGGCGATGTGGGCGAGCGGTCCAAGGAGGCGCACCGCGGCGCCGCCTTCATGGGGCTGACCAGCATCCGGCATTTCGACTTCACCGACACCCGGCTGGCCGAGCACGGCCAGGAGATGGTCAACGCCATCGAGGAAGCCATCCGCCGCTTCAACCCGGACATCATCCTGACCCATTCCAAGCACGACCAGCACCAGGACCATCAGGCCGTCCATGACGCGACGCTGCGGGCCGCCCGCCAGCATCACTCCATCCTGTGCTACGAGAGCCCCTCGGCCACCCGGGACTTCAACCCGAGCGTGTTCATCGATATCGAGGACTACGTCGAGGCCAAGGTCCGTGCGGTGCAGGTGCACCGGGACCAGGCCGGCAAGCCGTACATGACCCCGGCGCGGGTGCGCGGCGTCGCCGCCTTCCGGGGGAGCCAGGCCAAGCGGGCGGCCGCCGAAGGCTATGAACCGGTCCGCCTGCTGACGTCCGAGTTGCGGAATCCCTGACACACAACGTCCTGGTTGCCCGGGCCGCCGGACGGGCGCCGCCCCGGCGGCTGCATCCCCGGCGGTTCTTGCCTCGGCCCGCCGGCGGTGCCAGTGTGGACATCGTCCGCAGTTAGCCGGCGGGGGCACCGGCGGCCTCCGCCGAATCCAGTGAACGCGAAAAGGACCAGTCATGGCACGCATGATCTTCCCCAACCTGCCCGTCTCCGACGTCGGCAAGGCCACCGCCTTCTACACCGGGCTCGGCTTCGCCAAGGACCCCCGTTTCAGCAACGAGCAGTGCTCGGCCATCACGGTGGCGGACAATATCACCGTCATGCTGCTGGAAAAGGGCATGTACGAAGGCTTCCTGGGCGAAGGCGGCACGGCGCACCTGAATTCCAGCGCCAAGGAAGTGCTCAACTGCCTCAGCTGCGATTCCCGCGAGGAAGTCGATGACCTTGTGGCCAGGGCCGAGGCCGCCGGCGGCAGCGTGTACCTGCCGCCCCAGGAACAGATGCCCGGCATGTACGGGGCCTCCATCGCCGATCCGGACGGCCATGTCTGGGAGCTGCTCTGGATGTCGCCGGAGGCCGTGGAGGCGGTGGGCGAACAGAACGCGGGTCAGGCCTGAGGCGGGCCGGTTCGCCGGCGGCCGGGCCTTCCCGGCCGCGTGATCGCCCTGCCTGGCCGGGGCCTTCAGCCGCCGGCCAGGTCCCGGTGCAGCGCCTCGACGCGGGCCTTGATCTCGTCCCGGACCAGCCGCATCCGCTCCGCGCCGTGGATCCCGCGCAGGCTCGGTTCGTCGATCTCCCAGCGCTCGTAGCGCGTCCCGGGCAGCTGCTCCAGCTGCGCATTGGAACCGAGGATGACAACGACGTCGGCGGCCTGCTGCGCCGCTTCGGTCGCCGCGGTGGGCACGCGGCCGGCGATGTCGATGCCCAGTTCGGCCAGCGCGGCCGCGGATTCGGGATTGACGGCATCGCCCGGCGCGGTACCGCAGGAGTTCACCGCCACCGAGCCCGCGGCCAGATGTTCCATCAGGCCGGCCGCCATCGGGGACTTGCCGCTGTTGGTGGAGCAGACGAAGAGGACGCTGGGTTTGTCGGCTTTGAAGCTCATGGGCTGCTTTCTTTTGGGAACCGGCGGGCTGTGCAGGGCACGGGTACCAGCGAATAATAGCCTCCATGAGCGACATTCCGGCCACCAGGCCCTCCGTCCTCTTCGTCTGCATCGGCAACGCGGGCCGTTCGCAAATGGCCGCCGGCTACCTGGCGCACCTGGCCCGCGGCGCCCTGGAGGTCCGCTCGGCCGGTACCCGCCCGGCCCGCCGGGCCAGCCCGGACGTCATCGCGGCCATGGCCGAGGAGGGCATCGACATCTCCGCCGAGCGGCCCAAGGCGCTGACCGAGGAGGCGCTGCAGGAGGCCGACGTCGTCGTCACCCTGGGCGGCGGCGACGCCTGTCCGGTCCTGCCGGGCAAGCGCTACGAGGACTGGGCCCTTGAGGACGCCGCCGGCAGGGACGTGGCGGCGCTGCGGCCGCTCCGGGACGAGATCAAGGGCCGGGTCCGGCAGCTGCTCACCGAACTGCTGCCCGCCCTCCATCCCGACGCCGGCTGACGCGTACGCCGGCTGCCCCGCACCCGGCGGCTGCCCCGGTTACTTCCGGGCCACGAGCGCGTCCACCTGCTCCAGCACGGCCTCGAGCTCCTCGTCCGTCACCCGCGGTGCGGCGGCGCCGGCGGAGAGGAATGTGGCGCTGTAGTACAGGCCGTCGCCCATCAGCTTGACCGCCTGGGCCAGCGCCCGGCTGCCCAGGCAGGACTCGAGCGCCTCCAGCCACACCTCCTGGATCCGGGCGAAGGTCTGCACCGCGGCCGGGTGGCCCTGCTGGACCAGCCGGGCCACCGCCACGATCGCCCGGTCCAGGGGCGAATCCATGTACCGGGAGGTGCGCACGTAGTAGCGGGCCGCCCCTTCCGGCGCCGTCGCGATTCTCCCGGCATCGGCCGCCGTCAGCGCGGCCAGGCGCTCGCAGAGCGCCTGGACCATGGCCTCCTTGGACCGGAAGTGGTACAGCAGCCCGCCCTTGGACACCCCGGCGGCCGCGGCCACCGCATCCACGGTGGCGGCCCGCTCCCCCTCCTTGATCAGGATGTCTTCGAAGCTGTCGAGGATCCGGTCTCTGGCACTGGACATGGCTCCATCCTACGTTGCCCCGGCATTGCCACTAAACCGTCCAGACGGTACAGTAACGGCGAACCGACGATCCAAGGAGACGCCCATGCTCGCCCTCGAACTGCGCGCCGGCCGCAAGGACTGGACGGCCCTGGCGGTCCTGATGCTGCCGGTCCTGCTGGTCGCCGTCGACAACACGGTGCTCAGCTTCGCCCTGCCCGCCATTTCGCTGGCCTTCAGCACCACCGGCACGACCTTGCTGTGGATCATCGACATCTACCCGCTGGTGTTGGCCGGACTGCTGGTGGCCATGGGCGGCCTGGGCGACCGGTTCGGGCGCCGGCGGATGCTGATGCTCGGCGCCACCGGCTTCGCGGCCCTGTCCGCGGCGGCGGCCTTCGCCCCCAACGCCGAGGTGCTGCTGGCAGCGCGCGCAGGACTGGGCGTCTTCGGCTCGATGTTGATGCCCGCCACGCTCTCGCTGATCCGCAATATCTTCGCCGACCGCCGGCAGCGCCGCCTGGCCATTGCGGTCTGGGCCGCGGCCTTCTCCGCCGGAGCCGCCGTGGGCCCGCTGGTGGGCGGGGTGCTGCTCGAGCACTTCTGGTGGGGCTCGGTGTTCCTGCTGGCCGTGCCGGTGCTGGCGGCCATGCTGGTGCTGACGCCGCTGTGCGTGCCGGAGAGCCGGGATCCAAACCCCGCCGGCGTGGACGTGCCCTCGATTGCACTGTCGGTGCTGACCATGCTGCCGGTGGTTTACGCGGTCAAGAACCTGGCCAACGACGGCGCCCCGGCCGTCACCGCGGCCGCGGCCGGGCTCGGGATCCTGGCCGGCTGGCTGTTCACCCGCCGCCAGCTGAGCCGCCCGAATCCCATGCTGGATGTCCGGCTGTTCCGGGTCCGCCCGTTCACCGGCGCCGTGCTGGTGAACCTGCTGGCCGTCTTCGCGCTGGTGGGATTCCTGTACTTCGTCTCGCAGCACCTGCAGCTGGTGCTCGGCCTGGGCCCGCTGGACGCGGGGATGGTGCTGCTGCCGGGCCTGGCCATCACCGTTGCCGCCGGCTTCGCGGTGGTGCCGCTGGTGCCCCGGATTCCCGCGCATCGGGCGGTCTCCGGCGCCCTGCTGCTCTCGGCCGGCGCCTACTGGATGGTGGCCGCCGCCGGCCAGGGCGCCCCGGCCGGCACCCTGATGGCTGCCTTCGCCCTGCTGGGCGCCGGCGTCGGCGCCTCCGAGACGCTGTCCAATGACCTGATCCTCGCCGGCGTTCCCGCCGCCAAGGCCGGCGCCGCCTCCGCCGTATCCGAAACCGCCTACGAGGTGGGCTCGGTCTTCGGCACGGCCGTGCTGGGCAGCATCCTGGTCTCTTCCTACCGGCAGCACATCCGGCTGCCGGCAGGCCTGACGCCGGAGCAGGCCTCGGCCGCCGGGGAAACGCTGGGCGGCGCCATCAATACCGCGGCCGCGCTCCCCGCCGGCACCGCGCGGGCCCTGCTGGAGTCGGCCTTTTACGCCTTCGACAGCGGCGTGGCCATCACGGCGGGAATTGCCGCGGCCCTGATGCTCGCCGCCTCGGCACTGGCCTGGTGGGCGCTGCGGCCGCAGGCCGGATAGCCGGAGCCGCCGGGCCGTTGCCTTATACCCCTTGGGGGTATATCATCGGGACATGACCACTGAAAAGGGCGCCGCCGGCGCCCCCGGCGCACCGGACACCGGCAGCTCCGATGAACATATCGGCCACGCCTACACCACGGACAAGGCCGCCTACCTGCGGCGGCTCAAGCGCATCGAAGGCCAGGTCCGCGGCATTGCGCGGATGGTGGACGAGGACAAGTACTGCATCGACATCCTGACCCAGGTATCGGCCATCAATAAGGCACTGCATGCGGTCAGCCTCGGCCTGCTCGAGGACCATATTGCACACTGCGTGGTCGGCGCCGCCCGCGATGCCGAGGCTGCCGGAGATCCGCAGCTTGTGCAGGACAAGGTCAAGGAAGCGTCGGACGCCATCGGCCGGCTGCTGCGCTAGCCACCGCCCACCGGATCAGGAGAACACCATGACCACTACCCGGATCAACATCGACGGCATGACCTGCAACCACTGCATCGACGCGGTAACCGAGGAACTGAGCTCCCTCGAGGGCGTCCAGCAGGTGGACATCGAACTGAACAAGGGCGGCATTTCCACCGCCACCGTCACCTCCACGGGAGCACTGGACCCGGAGCAGATCGGCGAGGCAGTAGCCGAGGCCGGCTACCTCGTGGTGTCCGCAGACGCGTAAGGAATTGGGAGGCGACATGGCCCAGGAAACGGGCGCCGCAACAGGAACCGTCGGTAACGCCGGCGCCGGGAACAGGAGCACCCGGCTGCTCGAGGTCGAGATCGAGGGCATGACCTGCGCCTCCTGCGTGAACCGCGTGGAGCGCAAGCTCGGCAAGATCGACGGCGTCTCCGCCAGCGTCAACCTCCCGCTCGAGTCCGCCCAGGTCACCGTGCCCGACGGCGTCACCGACCAGCAGATCATCGACACAATTAGGGCCACCGGCTACCAGGCAACGCTCCAGCAGCCGCCCTGGGCCGCCGGGTCCCGGCAGGACCGCGGAGCAACCTCGAGCGCCGCCGGAACAGACGCGCAAGGCGGCGGCCGCGGCCGCGAAGATCACGGGGAGGGCCCGGGCCGCGAGGACCACCTCGCCCACGGCGGCCCCGCCGCGCAGCTGCGCCCGCGCCTGTGGACCGCCGCCGCACTGACCCTCCCCGTCTTCATCATTTCCATGGTTCCCGGCGCCCAGTTCCCGCACTGGGGCTGGGCCGCGCTGCTGCTCTCGGCCCCGGTGGTGTTCTGGTCCGCCTGGCCGTTCCACCGCGCCGCCGTCGTGAACGCCCGGCACCTGGCCTCCACCATGGACACGCTGGTATCCCTCGGCGTGCTCGCGGCCTTCGTCTTCTCCGCCTGGCAGCTGGTGGCGGATCCGATGATGACGGCGCATGCGCACGCGGGCATGGCCGGCCATGCCCTGTACTTCGAGACCGCCGCCGTGGTGGTGACCTTCCTGCTGCTTGGCCGCTACCTGGAGGCCAATGCCAAGCAGAAGGCCGGCAGCGCGCTCAAGGCGCTGCTGGACCTCGGCGCCAAGGAAGCCACCGTGCTGCGCGGCGGCGCCGAGGTCCGGGTTCCGGCGGACCAGCTGGTGCCCGGCGACGAGTTCGTGGTCCGGCCCGGCGAGAAGATCGCCACCGACGGCTACGTCGTCGAGGGCCGTTCGGCCGTGGACACCTCCCTGATCACCGGTGAGTCCGTTCCGGTCGAGGTGGGCGTGGACGACACCGTGACCGGCGCGACCCTCAACACCTCGGGCCGGCTGCTGGTGCGTGCCACCCGCGTGGGTTCCGAGACCACACTGGCGCAAATGGGCCGGCTGGTCAGCCAGGCCCAGGCGGGCAAGGCCCCGATCGCCCGGCTGGCGGACCGGATCAGTGCGGTGTTCGTGCCCGCCGTGCTGGCCATCGCCGTCGCCACCTTCGTGCTGTGGCTGGCCTTCGGCGGCGGCCTCCAGTCCGCCTTCACCGCCGCGGTGACGGTGCTGGTCATCGCCTGCCCGTGTGCCCTGGGGCTGGCCACGCCCACCGCCCTGCTCGCCGGCACCGGCCGGGCGTCCCAGCTGGGCATCCTGATCAAGGGTCCGCAGATCCTCGAGGACACCCGCCGGGTGGACACCATCCTGCTGGACAAGACCGGCACGGTGACCACCGGCAGGCTGGCCGTCACCGGCGTCGTCGCCCTGAACGGCCGCACCAAAGCGGAGGTGCTGGCACTGGCCGGTGCGGTGGAGGCCGGCTCCGAGCATCCGATTGCCCAGGCCGTGGTCGAATCCGCCCGCGCCGCCGGCGCATTGCCGGCGCTGGCGGACTTCCACAGCGCCCCCGGCGGCGGCGTGCGCGGGACCACGGCGCCGGATGACGGCGGTGCCGGCCTGTCCCTGGTGGCCGGGCGCACCGGCTGGCTCGAGGAGAACGGCATCGTGCCCGCCGCGCCGGACCGGACCGTGTTCGAAGACCAGCAGGACGGCGGGGCCACCGCCGTCTGGCTGGCAGTGGACGGCGAACCGGCAGGCATCGTCAGCCTCCGGGACACCGTCAAGGAGGGCTCCCCCGCGGCGCTCGCCCGGCTGAAGGAGCTCGGCCTGCGTCCGCTGCTGCTCACCGGGGATAACGCCGCGGTCGCCGCCCAGGTGGCCGCCGCCGTCGGCATTGCCGCGGAAGACGTTTACGCCGATGTGCTGCCCGAGGAGAAGGTGGCGGCGGTCAGGCAGCTGCAGGACGCCGGCCGCACCGTGGCGATGGTGGGCGACGGGGTCAACGACGCCGCGGCGCTGGCCCAGGCGGATTTGGGCATCGCCATGGGCTCGGGCACGGACGTGGCCATCGAGGCCGCGGACATCACCGTGATGGGCAGCGACCTGGGCCAGGTAGTGCAGGCGATCGAGCTGAGCCGCCGGACGCTGGGCACCATCAAGGCCAACCTGTTCTGGGCCTTCGCCTACAACACGCTGGGCATCCCGGTGGCGGCCCTGGGCCTGCTGAATCCGATGATCGCCGGGGCCGCCATGGCCGCCAGCTCGGTGCTGGTGGTGGCGAACTCGCTGCGGCTGCGCCGGCTCGGGGCCTGAGCCGGGGCCCGGGCCTGAACCGGGGCAACCGGGCCTGAACCGGGGCAACCGGGCCTGAGCCGCGGCAACC
>NZ_JBHTML010000044.1:0-25359 GCF_042679445.1 Arthrobacter sp. GCM10027362 | reverse complement strand
GGCGCACCCGAACCGGGATGCGCCGCCGCCGTGTGCCCGGAGCGGCGCGCCGGTGCGGGAGTCTAAACCTTTTAGTTCAACCTGAGCCTGAAGGCTCGCCGTCCGTTCATCTGATATTCGCGGGATGCCCGTGCGGTGACTGTAATCTTGACTGGAAGAAGAGCAGCCGCGCAACGATGGAAGCTGGGATAAATACGTGATCAGCGAACAGGGGTCGACCATTCTGCAGGAGCCTGAAGAAGCCGTGCTGGGACCTACCGGCCGTCCGCTGACGGAGTTCCCCGAGCCGCCCGCGCTCTCCTCCCACGGTCCTGCCCGGGTGATCGCGATGGTGAACCAGAAGGGCGGCGTCGGCAAGACCACCTCCACCATCAACCTCGGCGCGGCGCTGGCCGAGGCCGGCCGGCGCGTGCTGCTGGTGGACTTCGACCCCCAGGGCGCCCTCTCTGCCGGACTGGGTGCCAACCCGCACGAGCTGGAGATGACCGTTTACAACGTGCTCATGGACCGGAAGGCCAATATCCGCGAGGCCATCCTGGGCACCGGCTTCGAGAACATCGACCTGCTGCCGGCCAATATCGACCTGTCCGCGGCCGAGGTGCAGCTGGTGAACGAGGTGGCCCGGGAACAGGTCCTGGAGCGGGCCCTGCGCCGGGTCTCGGACGACTACGACGTGATCCTGATCGACTGCCAGCCGTCCCTGGGCCTGCTCACCGTCAATGCGCTCACCGCCGCCCACGGTGTGATCATCCCGCTGATCTGCGAGTTCTTTGCGCTGCGCGCGGTGGCCCTGCTGGTGGAAACCATCGACAAGGTCCAGGACCGGCTGAATCCCGGGCTGCAGGTGGACGGGGTGCTGGCCACCATGTACGACGCCCGGACGCTGCACAGCCGAGAGGTGATCGGCCGGCTGGTCGAGGCCTTCGGGGACAAGGTCTTCCGGACCGTGATCAAGCGCACCATCAAGTTTGCCGACGCCACCGTCGCGGCTGAGCCGATCACCTCCTATGCCGCCAACCATGCCGGAGCCGAAGCGTACCGGCAGCTGGCCCGCGAACTGATCAGCCGCGGCGGCGCGCCCTGATGAACGGGCCGGGGCCGGTGGCGGACGAGCCGCTGGAACCGGCCGCGACGGGAACGGGACGGGGATTCGAAGTCAGACTCGAGAATTTCACCGGCCCGTTCGATCTGCTGCTGGCCCTGATTGCCAAGCACGAAATGGACATCACCGAGATCGCCCTGGCCAAGGTCACGGACGAGTTCATCTCCTATATCCGCCGGCTGCGCGGGCTCGGCGGCGAATGGGCCTTGGACGAGGCCAGCGAATTCCTGGTTATTGCCGCCACGCTGCTGGACCTGAAGGCGGCCAAGCTGCTGCCGGCCGGCGAAGTGGAGAACGAGGAGGACGTTGCCCTGCTCGAGGCTCGGGACCTGCTCTTTGCCCGGCTGCTGCAATACAAGGCGTTCAAGGGGATCGCGGCGCTGCTTGGCCGCCGGCTGGCCGAGGAAGATACGCGCTTTCCCCGGCAGGTGTCCCTGGAACCGCAGTTCGCGGCCCTGCTGCCCGAGCTTGTCTGGCGGACCTCGCCGCAGGACTTCGCCGCGCTGGCGGCCAGGGCGCTGCAGCCCAGGCCGCCGGCTCCCACCGAGGTGGGCCTGTCCCACCTGCACGCGCCCAAGGTCAGCGTCAAGGAACAGGCAGGCATTGTCGCCGCGCGCCTGCGCGCCGCCGGCCCGCTGAGCTTCGGTGCCCTCACCGCGGACGCGGAGGGTACGTTGGTGGTGGTGGCACGCTTCCTGGCCCTGCTGGAACTTTTCCGGGAAGCCGTGGTGGCCTTCGACCAGCCGTCCCCGCTGGGCGAGCTGACGGTGCGCTGGACCGGGCCGGAGGCCGCATGGAGTACCGAGCTGCTGAGCGAGGAATACGAAGACCAGGCACCGGAAGGCCAGGCGCCGGAAGACAATGTGCCGGGAGGACGCCGATGATTGAAGAGACCGCCGCTGCCCCAACGAACGGGGCGCTGCCGGATCTGGAACGCCTGCCCGGCGGCGTGAAGGCAGCGCTGGAAGCGGTCCTGATGGTGATCGACGAGCCGGCCACCGACGCCGAACTTGCCGCCGCCCTGGGCCTGCCCACGGCGCTGGTGCAGCGGCTGCTGCACCAGCTGCAGGCCGAGTACGACGGAGGCGCTGCCGCCGGCGAGGCTTCGGGTGCAGGGGCGTCCGGCGGGCCCCGCGGCTTCGAGCTGCGCAGCGTCGCCGGCGGCTGGCGGATCTTCTCCCGCAGCGATTTCGCCCCGGTGGTTTCCCGCTTTGTCCGGGAGGACCGCACGGCCCGGCTCACGCAGGCGGCACTGGAGACGCTTGCCGTGATTGCCTACCGCCAGCCGGTGGCGCGCGCCCGGATTTCGGCCATCCGCGGGGTGAACGTGGACTCGGTGGTGCGCACCCTGCTGCAGCGCGGACTCATCGCCGAAGCGGGCACCGATCTTCAGACCGGGGCGGTGCTGTACCGGACCACTTCCTATTTTCTGGAAAGATTAGGTATAGGAAGCATCTCCGAGCTGCCCGAACTGGCCCCGCACCTGCCTGGGCTGGAACACCTGGGCGACTTCGACGACCTGATTCCCTGAGGCTTCCAGAGCACCACGACCGACTTTTGATAGAGGATCCACCATGACACACGCGCCCCGCTCCGGTTCCGGCCGCAACACCCCCCGCGGCGGCAACGGGCCGCGAAAGTCCGGGAAGGCCTTCGGGGCCCCCGCCGGCGGCAGGACCGGGGGCAAAACCGGCGGCCAGGCCGGCGGCAGGACCGGCGGCAAGGACCAAAACTTCAAGGACCAGGGCTTCAAGGCAGGCCAGGGGCAGCCGGGCAGGGCAGGCGCGTCCAAGTCCGGTGCTTCAAAGTCCGGTGCCAAACCCGGCAAGGGCCGGCCCCCCAAGCCTGCCGGTCCCCGCGCCTTCGGTCAGGAACGCTTCGGACAGAACCTCGGACCGGTTCGCAACCGTCCCCGCCCGGTGCCCACCGGGCACGGGGAGACCTCCGACCTGCACCATCCGGAGGGCGTGCGGCTGCAGAAGGTCATGGCCTCCGCCGGCGTGGCCTCGCGCCGTGTCTGCGAGGAGATGATCGAGGCCGGCCGGGTGGAGGTCGACGGCGTCGTTGTCCGCGAGCTGGGTGTGCGGGTGGATCCGGCCCGCGCGGCCATCTACGTGGACGGAATGCGGATCCAGACGGACGAGACGCTGAAGTATTTCGTGTTCAACAAGCCCAAGGGCGTGGTCTCCACGATGGAGGATCCCGAGGGCCGCCCCTGCATCGGCGACTACCTGAAGAAGCACCAGGGCGAGCGGCTCTTCCATGTCGGCCGGCTGGACCAGGCCACCGAGGGCCTGCTGCTGCTGACCAACGACGGCGAGCTGGCCAACCGGCTGACCCACCCCTCCTACGAGGTGCCCAAGACCTACCTGGTCCAGGTGCGCGGTCCGATGGAGCAGGGCATCGGCGCCCGGATGAAGCAGGGGATCGAACTGGAGGACGGGATCGCCACCGTTGATTCCTTCAAACTCAGGGACTCGGTGCCCGGCCACGTGCTCGTGGAAGTCGTGCTGCACTCGGGGAAGAACCGCATTGTCCGCCGCATGTTCGAGGCCGTCGGCTACCCGGTGGAGCGGCTGGTGCGCACCCAGATCGGTCCGATCGGCCTGGGCAACCAGCGCCAGGGCAGCATCCGTGCCCTGGGCCGCCACGAAGTCGGCCACCTGCTCGCCCTGGTCGGGATGTAGCCGGTGTCCATGACAGAACAGCCTGCCAACAACAACCATGCCACCCACCTGGCCGGACCGGTGCTGGTGCTCGGCACCGGCCTGCTCGGCGCCAGCATCGGCCTGGGCCTGCGCGCCCGCGGCATCGAGGTGCTGCTGTCCGACCCCTCGCCCTCGGCCGAGGCCGTGGCCCAGGACATCGGCGCGGGCCGCATCCTGGCGCCGGACGAAGATACCGCACCGCAGCTCGTCGTCGTCGCCTCGCCGCCGGATGTGACCGCCCGCGTAGTCTCCGCGGCGCTGCGCCGGTACCCGGACGCCGTCGTCGTCGACATTGCCAGCGTGAAGGTGTCAGTGCTGGCCGAACTGCGGCAGGACCAGGCGCTGACCGACGAGGACCTGGCCCGGTACGTGGGCACCCACCCGATGGCCGGGCGCGAGAAGTCCGGCCCGGTCGCGGCCCGCGGCGAGCTGTTCACCTCCATGCCGTGGGTGCTCTGCCCGTCCGAGTTCGCCGCCCCGGCGGCGGTCAAGACCGCCCGCGAACTGGCCATCGACCTGGGCGCGGTGGTCTCCGAAATGTCCGCCGAGGAACACGATGCGTCCGTGGCGCTGATCTCGCACCTGCCGCAGGTAATGTCCTCGCTGCTGGCCAGCAGGCTGCAGGACACCCCGGCGCACGCCCTCGCGCTCTCGGGCCAGGGGCTGCGCGACGTCACCCGCATCGCCGCGTCCGATCCGTCCCTGTGGGTGCAGATCCTCGGGGCCAACGCCCCGCGCCTGGTCCGCCACCTCCACGGCGTCCGCGAAGACCTGAACCGGCTGATCAATACCCTGGAACATCCGGAGGCCGACGGTGCGCGGCTGGACCTGGCCCAGCTGATCAGCGAAGGCAATGCCGGCCAGGCCCGGATCCCGGGCAAGCACGGCGCCCCGCCGCAGTCCTACGCCTGGCTGACCGTGCTGGTGGACGACAGGCCCGGGCAGATCGCCCGCCTGCTCACCGAAATCGGCGAGGAGGGGATCAACCTCGAGGACCTGCGCCTGGACCATTCGGCCGGACAGGACGTGGGTATGGTGGAAATTTCGGTCCTGCCCGGCAGGCGCCAGCAACTGGTCGATTACTTGAGCACGCATGGATGGAAGGTACTGCAATGAAGTTGGCTGAAATGGACATGTCATTGTTCCGGTGGGGCAAGCCCCTGGTCGTCGCGATCGACGGACCGTCCGGTTCGGGCAAATCCAGCGTCAGCCGCGAAACCGCGCGCCGGCTGCACGCGGCCTACCTGGACACCGGGGCGATGTACCGTGCGGTGACCTGGCACTGCCTGGAGACCGGCGTGGACCTGGCGGACGCCTCCGCCATCGAAATCGCCTGCGAGGAAATGCAGCTGGCCATCAGTACGGACCCGGACCGTGAACATGTGGCCGTAGGCGGCCGGGACGTCACCTCGGCCATCCGGGAACCGGAGATTTCCAAGGCCGTCAGCGCCGTGGCCACTACGCTGGGCGCCCGCACCGAACTGATCCGCCGGCAGAAGCAGATCATCGCCGATTCCGGCCGCCGGATCGTCGCCGAGGGGCGGGACATTACTACCGTGGTGGCTCCGGACGCCGAGGTGAGGATCCTGCTGACCGCCAGCGAGGAATCCCGGCTGCGACGCCGCGGGCTGCAGTTGGGCGGAACCCAGAGCACCGCGGCGCTGAAGGAACAGGTGCTGGCGCGCGACGCCAAGGACTCCACCGTGGTCAATTTCCAAGAGGCCGCCGACGGCGTATTCACCGTGGACTCCTCCGACCTGGACTTCGATGAAACCGTGGACGCGGTGCTGTCCGTCATCCGCCGCGCCACCCACTGAAACCCCCTAGAGCCAGAAGGGCATCCACACCATGAGCGCGAACCGGTCCGGCAACCCCGGCGAGGACACTTTCAGCGACGAGTACGAGCCCGCAGGCGAGGACCAGATCGCCGAACACCTTCGGGAGATCGACGACGACGAGGCCGAACAGCGCGCTGCATCGCTGCGCGCGGGCCTGGCCGACTACGACCTGGACGAGGAGGACGCCGCCCTGCTCGCGGGCGGGTTCGAGGAATTCGACGAAAACGCCCCGCTTGAGCTGGACCCGGTGCTGGCGGTCGTCGGCCGGCCCAACGTGGGCAAGTCCACGCTGGTCAACCGCATCCTCGGCCGGCGCGAGGCCGTCGTCGAAGACACCCCCGGCGTCACCCGGGACCGGGTGAGTTACACGGCGACCTGGAGCGGGCGCAAGTTCACCCTGGTGGACACCGGCGGCTGGGAACATGGCGCCAAGGGCATCCACGCCCGGGTCGCGGACCAGGCCGAGATTGCCGCGGACATGGCCGACGCCGTGCTTTTCGTCGTGGATTCGAACGTCGGCGCCACGGCCACCGATGAAGCGGTGGTGCGGATGCTGCGGCGGAAAAAGAAGCCGGTGATCCTGGTGGCCAACAAGGTGGACGACATGAAACAGGAGGCCGACGCCGCGTCCCTGTGGTCCCTGGGCTTCGGCCAGCCCTGGCCGGTCTCCGCGCTGCACGGCCGCGGCACCGCCGACATGCTGGATGCCGTGATGGAGGTGCTGCCGGAGCATTCGGCCTACGGCGGGATCGCCCCCACCGGCGGCCCGCGCCGGGTGGCCCTGCTCGGCCGGCCGAACGTGGGCAAGTCTTCGCTGCTGAACAAGCTGGCCGGCAGCGAACGCGTGGTGGTGGACCCGCTGGCCGGAACCACCCGCGACCCGGTGGACGAAATGATCGAGCTGGGCGGACGCACCTGGCGTTTCGTGGACACCGCCGGCATCCGACGCCGCGTGCACCTGCAGCAGGGAGCGGACTTCTACGCCTCGCTGCGCACCCAGGCGGCACTGGAGAAGGCCGAGGTCGCCGTCGTCCTGATCGCCGCCGACGAGGTGCTCGCCGAGCAGGACGTGCGCATCCTGCAGCTGGCCATCGATTCGGGCCGGGCCCTGGTGCTGGCCTTCAACAAGTGGGACCTGATCGATGACGAACGCCGGCGGTACCTCGAACGCGAGATCGAACAGGACCTGGCCCACGTGGACTGGGCCCCGCGGGTCAACATTTCGGCCAAGACCGGCTGGCACAAGGACAAACTGGTGCCGGCCCTGGACAAGGCGCTGGAATCCTGGGACAAGCGCATCCCCACCGGGCGCCTGAACGCCTTCCTGGGCGAATTGGTCGCCGCCCACCCGCACCCGGTGCGCGGCGGCAAGCAGCCCCGCATCCTCTTCGGCACGCAGGCCTCGACCCGGCCGCCGAAGTTCGTGCTGTTCGCCAGCGGCTTCCTCGAAGCCGGCTACCGCCGCTTCATCATCCGCCGGCTGCGCGAGACCTTCGGCTTCGAGGGCACCCCCATCGAGATCAGCGTGCGGGTGCGCGAAAAGCGTCCACGCAGGAAATAGCACCGGCGGAACAACACGCTGGAATAACACGCCGATGGGCGGGCCGATTTTCGTATCGGCCCGCCCATCGGCTATTGTTATCTAGTTGCTTCGGACGGCCAAGGGCCGGTCCGGACGGCGGTTTCGGGTTGTGGCGCAGCTTGGTAGCGCACTTGACTGGGGGTCAAGGGGTCGCAGGTTCAAATCCTGTCAACCCGACGGACGGAAATCCGCCCCAGCACCGGGAAGCAGCCCGGTGCCGGGGCGGATTTTTTCGTTGTATTTTTTTCGTTGTTACGGGGTTCCGCGCCGGGGGCCGGGGGAATCCGGCGGGCTTCCGCGGGCGTCCGGCCCGGATTCCGCGACGGGCCGGGAACGGTCCCGCCCGGCTTGCATGGTCCTGAGCGCCCGGCCGCGGCGGCGCCACATGGTCCACAGCACCACGATGGCGACGAAGACCAGTGCCGCCGCGATGGCCGAGTACAGCGTCCAGGGGATAAACCAGGTGGCCTCGGTGCCCAGGATCCGCTGGGCCTGGTGGGCGCTGTTCGAAGTGCCTAGGGCGATGCCCGCAGTGAGCAGGTTCGGTGCGGCCAGCAGCACCGCCACGACGAGGATCCCGACCTTCCACGGCCAACTGACGCGCTTGAAGCGTGCCTGCCATGCCACCAGCAGCGGGAGCAGGGTGAACGTGAAGCCGTAGAACATGCCCACCACGATGCTGGCGCTCAGGTCCCCGCCCACCTGCGTGCCGATGGTGGTGGCCCACCAGACCGGCACGATGGCGGACAGGATGGCGCCGGCAGCCACCACGAGCACCAGCAGCAGGAGCACCACCGCCGCCCGCGCCGGCCAGGAGGTTCTTCCGCGTTCCTTCCCCGGCGCAGGGCCCGAATCCTCGTCGAAGCCCGCATCGAAGCTCATACCGCAATGATGGCAGATGCCGAGCGCCGCCGGGAGCGGTATGCCTATACTTTCAGCGGTGGCGCGGACCACCGCCACCCGCAGGAAGTAACGGCGCGAGAAAGGCCCCTGATGAGCAACATCCCCGCAGATCTGCACTACACCGCCGAACACGAGTGGGTGGCCCCGACGGAAGACGATGGCGTGGTGCGGGTCGGCATCACCGATTTTGCCCAGGATGCCCTTGGCGACGTGGTCTATGTGCAGGTGCCCGAGAACGGTACCAATATCGTGGCCAACGATGTTGTCGGCGAGGTGGAATCCACCAAGAGCGTCAGCGACATCTATGCCCCGGTGAGTGGGGAAGTAGTGGCCCGCAACGAGGCCCTGGACTCCGATCCGGCGTTGATCAACTCGGATCCGTACGGCGACGGGTGGCTCATCGAGGTCCGGCTGGCCGAAGCCGACGCAGTGGATTCGCTGCTCAGTGCCTCCGAGTACGAACAGCAGGTAGGCTAGATTTACCGGCGCCGGAATTTTCCGTCGGCCTGGCCGGTCACGGGCCTGAGGGCCGCTAAGCCAAGCTATTCCAAGGGGAGGACATTTTGATGGTGGGGCCAGAGCATAATGCAGCAGGCGGCGGGAACGCCGCAGCTTCCGAGCCTGCGCCGGAGACCACTTCCATCAGTATGCCGCCGAGGTCGGTGGCCCCTTCCCGCAAGCGTCAGCTGACCGCAGAAGAGGAAGCGGCGGTGGACGCCCTGCCGGCCGGCTCCGCCCTGTTGATCGCCCACAGCGGCCCCAACATGGGTGCGCGTTTCCTGCTCGACCAGGACGTCACCACCGCCGGCCGGCACCCGGATGCGGACATTTTCCTGGATGATGTGACGGTCTCGCGCAAGCATGCGGAATTCCGCCGCACCCCGCAGGGTTTCATGGTGATGGATTCGGGCAGCCTGAACGGGACCTATGTGAACAATGACCGGGTGGACAGCCTGCTGCTGCGCACCGGCAACGAGGTCCAGATCGGCAAATTCCGCCTGACCTACTACGCGGGCGTTGCCGCCCCCAAGGGGCAGGACTAGGCAGTGCCTGCTTCGCAGACGGCACGGCGTGCGCTGGGCACCGGACGGGACACACACCGTGCCGGGGTGCTCAACATCGGGGAGGTCCTGCAGGAACTCAGCGCAGACTTTCCCCAGATCAGCGCGTCGAAAATCAGGTTCCTCGAGGAGAAGGGCCTGATTTCCCCGCAGCGCACGCCCGCCGGCTACCGTAAATACACCGAGCAGGACGTGGAGCGGCTGCGCTTTGTGCTGGCGCTGCAGCGGGACCAGTACCTGCCGCTGAAAGTGATCAAGGACTACCTGGACGCCATCGACCGGGGCGAACGTCCGGAGGCACTGCCCGGCGGCATGACGCTCACCCCCCGGGTGGTTTCGGAGCAGCTGTCCCGTGAGATTGCCGGACGCGGCCGGAGCTGGAGCCTGGCCGAGCTGGGGGAGAAGGCGGGAGCCGGCCAGGAGCTGATGGCGGACCTGCTCGGCTACGGCCTCCTGCACCAGCAGGAATCCGGCTACGACGAACACGCACTCGGCGTGGTCAAGGCCTGCGTGGAGCTGCAGGCCCACGGCATCGAACCCCGGCACCTGCGCAGCTTCCGGGCGGCCGCGGACCGGCAGATGGACCTGGTCGAAGGCGCCGTGGCCCCGCTGGCCTCCCGACGCGATGTGGCCTCCAAGGCGCGCGCGGCCGAAACGGCCAAGGAAATCAGCGGACTGTGCCTCAGGCTCCACAGTGCCTTGGTAAATGGCGACATTGCCAGAATGGACCGCTGATCGGAGGAGCCATGCTCGAAGTCGAGGTTGTGGGAGTGCGCATCGAACTGCCCTCCAACCAGCCGCTGGTCCTGCTCAAGGAAAAGGACGGCGAACGCCACATTCCGATCTGGATCGGCGCTCCGGAGGCCAGCGCCATCGCCTTTGCCCAGCAGGGCATCACGCCGCCGCGGCCCATGACGCACGACCTGCTGGTCGACGTCGTCCGCGAATTGGGCCGTACGGTGACGGAGGTCCGGCTGGTCGAGGTGCGGGATACCGTCTTCTATGCCGAGCTGGTTTTCGACGGGGGCAACACGGTGAGCTCGCGGGCTTCGGACGCGCTGGCGGTGGCCCTGCGCGTGCCGTGCCCCATTTACTGCGCCGAGGAAGTGATGGAGGACGCCGGGGTCAAGATCGCCGAGGCGGCCGATGACGAGGAGGAAGGCGGAGGCGAGGACGAGGAAAAGGAGTTGCGCCAGTTCCGTGAATTCCTGGCCGACGTCGAGCCGGAGGATTTTGAGAAGTAGCGGTTTCGAAGACCAGGCGTTTCGTGCATGTCGTTTTCCTTGATGTCAAGGACCCGGCCCTCCGCGGGAGTGACACGCTGGCCGACACGCCGAAGCCGAAAAGTGCCAGCCTCTTTGACCCCGGACGTCCTCCGTTCTAACGTCGAAGCATACAGTTCCCATTGCACCGGCAGAAATCTGAGAGCACACTTAGTTCAAACCGTGTTGATGCAGGCGGTGCTGACTTACCCGGGGGGAACTTCAACAAGGAGGGTTCACGTGAGTCCTAAAGGTGATGCTGGGAAGTCCTCGCACGCCATGAACCGGGGCGCAGCCATACCGGCCAGCGCACAGGGATTGTTGTTCACCGAGGACCTTCCGGTTCTGGATGAAGATGCCGGCTACCGTGGCCCGACGGCGTGCAAGGCTGCAGGCATTACCTACCGTCAGCTGGACTATTGGGCTCGTACCGGCCTGGTTGAACCCGCTGTCCGCGGTGCTTCCGGCTCCGGTTCGCAGCGGCTTTACGGCTTCCGGGACATTCTGGTCCTGAAGGTGGTCAAGCGGCTGCTGGACACCGGCGTTTCGCTGCAGCAGATCCGTACCGCCGTGGAGCACCTGCGCGAGCGGGGCGTCGAGGACCTGGCCCAGATCACGCTCATGAGCGACGGCGCCAGCGTCTATGAATGCACGTCGGCGGACGAAGTGATCGACCTGGTCCAGGGCGGCCAGGGCGTGTTCGGCATTGCCGTCGGCCGGGTGTGGCGCGAGGTCGAGGGAAGTCTGGCCCAGCTGCCCAGCGAACATGCCGGAGAGCAGGAATTTCCCGAAGACGAGCTCAGTCGCCGCCGCGCCGCCCGCCGGATCAGCTGAATCCGGGACGGGCCGGTCGAGGCAGGTCAGGCCGGACAATTTCATGTACGTGAGGGAGGCAGCCGGAGCCGGCTGCCTCCCTCACGTGTGTCCGTTGGGCCGGACGGGCCAGGTGGAGTACCGGGCCAAGCGCAGTGCCCGGGCCAGGTGGAGCGCTCAGCCGGCCACCGGGGCTGCGGCGGCTGTAGCGCTGTCCTTGGCGGGAGCAGGCGCAGCCGACTTGCGATGCCGCCTGCGGCCGGAGTCCGTGAAGTGCTTGAGCAGCTCGTCAAAGACGGCGGCTGCCTGCCGTGCGGCTTCTCCGGGCCATTGATGGATGGCATGGGCCGCACCTTGGATCTGCTGCCAGTTGGCCTGTTCCGCGATGGTGGGCTCGAGCAGCAGCTCCCCGAACATGGAGCGCATCTCGGCCATGCGGTACATATGTTCGCTCGAACCGGCGCGGACGCGGTTGGCCACGACCCCGGCGGCGGCCAGCTCCGGAGCAAATTCCTCGCGGAACAAGTCCAGCGCCCGCATGGTCCGTTCCGTACCGGCCACGGAGAACAGGCTGGGTTCGGCGACCAGCAGCACGCGGTTGCTGGCCATCCACGCCATCCGGGTCAGCCCGTTCAACGAAGGCGGGCAGTCGATGAGCACCAGGGCGTAGCCCTCCACATTGCCAAGCATCCTGGCCAGGCGGCCCAGGTCACGTCGGCGCAGGTCCGGACGGTCATAGATGCCGGTGTAGGCCGAGCCGACGGCCACATCCAGCACCTGCCTGCCGATCGGATGCCCGTGGCCTGCCGAGGCGGAGGCCGTCCAGCCGCTGGAGGCGACATTGGCGGCCAGGTCCGCGCGCCGGGCGTTCCTGAGCAGTTGGCCGATATCGCTTTGGCGCGAGGGCCTCACCGCCAGGCCCGTGGTCGCATCGGCATGCGGATCCAGATCAACCACCAGGGTGGGAACGCCTGCGGCCAGGGCCGCGGAGGCAAGTCCCAAGGTGACCGAAGTTTTTCCGACTCCGCCTTTGAGGCTGCTGATGCTCACTACTTGCACGTTTGAAACCGAAACCTAACCTTCAGAGGGGTGGGATGCCCCTGATTCCCGTATTCATCATAGGTGTGCCGCCGCAGGATCCCCGGTTATGCCCGGCGCGTGTGGGCGGCAAAGTAATATGGAGTTGGGTCCGGGTGATCTGTGCAACACTGGCTTGTCACCTAATGTGGCCGTCACTGAGACTTGCAGCACAGGCTTAAGTAAGGTCTTAAGCACAGTCTTACTCATCCGCGACGACGCAGGAGCGCTATGTTCTCGAAGATCCTTGTGGCCAACCGCGGCGAGATTGCCATCCGCGCGTTCCGTGCAGCCTACGAGCTGGGCGCGAAGACGGTGGCGGTCTTCCCGCATGAGGACCGCAATTCCATCCACCGCCAGAAGGCGGATGAGGCCTACCTCATCGGCGAGGAGGGCCATCCCGTGCGCGCCTACCTGGACGTGGACGAGATTATCCGGGTGGCCAAGGAATCCGGTGCGGATGCCATCTACCCCGGCTACGGGTTCCTCTCGGAGAATCCGGACCTGGCCCGCGCCGCGGAGGCGGCAGGAATCACCTTCGTGGGCCCGCCCGCGGAAGTGCTGCAGCTGGCCGGCCACAAGGTCCACGCCCTGGAGGCCGCCCGCAAGGCCGGGATTCCGGTGCTGAAGTCCTCGGCGCCGTCGTCGGACACGGAGGCGCTGCTGGCCGAAGCCGATCGGATCGGCTTCCCCATTTTCGTCAAGGCCGTCGCCGGCGGCGGCGGGCGCGGGATGCGCCGGGTGGACACCCGTGAGGCACTGCCGGAGGCCCTGGCCTCGGCCATGCGCGAGGCGGACACCGCCTTCGGCGATCCCACCGTCTTCCTGGAGCAGGCGGTGCTGCGCCCGCGCCACATCGAGGTGCAGATCCTGGCCGACGGCCAGGGCAACGTGATGCACCTGTTCGAGCGTGACTGCTCGCTGCAGCGCCGCCACCAGAAGGTGATCGAGATTGCCCCGGCACCGAACCTGGACGAGGGCATCCGCCAGGCGTTGTACGCGGACGCGGTGAAGTTCGCCCAGGCGCTGGGCTACGTCAATGCCGGCACCGTGGAGTTCCTGGTGGACACGGTGGGCGAGCGGGCCGGCCAGCACGTGTTCATCGAGATGAACCCCCGCATCCAGGTCGAGCACACGGTCACCGAGGAGATTACCGACGTGGACCTGGTCCAGGCCCAGCTGCGGATCGCGGCCGGGGAGTCCCTGGCCGACCTGGGCCTGAGCCAGGAGACCGTATCCATCAAGGGTGCGGCGCTGCAGTCCCGCATTACCACCGAGGACCCCTCCAACGGCTTCCGCCCGGACGTCGGCAGGATCACCGCCTACCGCTCCGCCGGCGGTGCGGGAGTGCGCCTGGACGGCGGCACCGTCTACACCGGCGCCGAAATCAGCCCGCACTTCGACTCGATGCTGGTCAAGCTCACCTGCCGGGGCCGGGACTACCGCACCGCGGTGGCCCGTGCCCGCCGGGCCCTGGCCGAGTTCCGCATCCGCGGCGTTTCCACCAATATTCCGTTCCTGCAGGCGGTGCTGGAGGATCCCGAGTTCGTGGCCGGCAACGTCGCCACCAGCTTCATTGACGAGCGCCCCGAGCTGCTCAAGGCCAGGGTGTCCGCCGACCGCGGCACCAAGCTGCTGACCTACCTGGCGGACGTGACCGTCAACCGGCCCAACGGGGCGCTGACGGTGGCCACCGATCCGGCGGACAAGCTGCCGTCCGCGGCCCGGGCCGCCTCGAAGGTGACCGGGGCACTGGCCGTGGTACCGGCCGGCGGCACCCGGCAGCAGCTGCTGGAACTGGGCCCGGAGGGCTTCGCGAGGGCGCTGCGCGAGCGCAAGTCCGTGGCCGTCACCGACACCACCTTCCGCGACGCGCACCAGTCGCTGCTGGCCACCCGGGTGCGCACCCGGGACCTGGTCGCCGCCGGCCCGGCGGTTTCCACCTTGATGCCGCAGCTGTTCTCGGTGGAAGCCTGGGGCGGTGCCACCTACGACGTCGCGCTGCGTTTCCTGGGCGAGGACCCGTGGGAGCGGCTGGCGGCCCTGCGCCAGGCGATCCCCAACATCTGCCTGCAGATGCTGCTGCGCGGACGCAACACGGTCGGCTACACCCCGTACCCGGAGGAGGTCACCACCGCCTTCGTGAAGGAGGCGGCCGAAACCGGCATCGACATCTTCCGCATCTTCGATGCGCTCAACGACGTGTCCCAGATGGAACCGGCCATCCGGGCGGTGCGCGAGACCGGCACCGCCGTGGCGGAGGTGGCCCTGTGCTACACCGGCGACCTGCTGGATCCGGCCGAGACGCTGTACACGCTGGACTACTACCTGAACCTGGCGCAGCAGATCGTCGACGCCGGGGCGCACATCCTGGCGATCAAGGACATGGCCGGGCTGCTGCGCCCGGCGGCCGCGGCCAAACTGGTGGCGGCGCTGCGCGAACGGTTCGACCTGCCGGTGCACCTGCACACCCACGACACCGCCGGCGGCCAGCTGGCCACCCTGCCGGCCGCGGTCGAGGCGGGGGTCGACGCCGTCGACACCGCCAGCGCCTCCATGGCCGGGACCACCAGCCAGCCCTCAGCGTCGGCCCTGGTGGCTGCGCTGGCCCACACCGAGCGCGACACCGGCCTGGACCTGGACGCGGTGTCCTCGCTGGAGCCCTACTGGGAGGCGGTGCGCCGGGTCTACGCTCCGTTCGAGTCCGGGCTGCCCGGCCCCACCGGCCGGGTCTACCTGCACGAAATCCCCGGCGGACAGCTGTCCAACCTGCGCCAGCAGGCCATGGCGCTGGGCCTGGGGGAGCGGTTCGAGGACATCGAGAACATGTACGCGGCCGCGGACCGGATGCTCGGCCGGCTGGTCAAGGTCACCCCGTCCTCCAAGGTGGTCGGGGACCTGGCGCTGGCCCTGGTCGGTTCCAACGTGGACCCGGCGGACTTCGCCGAGAACCCGCAGAACTACGACATCCCCGACTCGGTGATCGGCTTCCTGGGCGGCGAACTGGGCACCCCGCCCGGCGGCTGGCCGGAGCCCTTCCGCACCAAGGCGCTGCAGGGCCGGACCGTGAAGGTCCGTGACGAGGAACTGGGTCCGGAGGACGCCGTCGCGCTCAAGGGCGGTTCGGCTTCCCGGCGGGCCACCTTGAACCGGCTGCTGTTTGCCGGACCCACCCGGGACTTCGAAAAGACCCGGGAAACCTACGGGGACGTTTCCGTGCTGGACACCAGGGACTACCTCTACGGACTGCAGCACAACACCGAGCACACCATCCAGCTCGAACGCGGCGTGAAGCTGATCGCCAAGCTGGAGGCCGTCTCCGAGCCGGACGAGAAGGGCATGCGCACCGTGGTGTGCACGCTCAACGGGCAGCAGCGCAACGTCACGGTCCGGGATCGCTCGGTCGAATCCGACGTCAAGGTTGCCGAAAAGGCGGACCCGAACCAGCCCGGCCACGTGGCCGCCCCCTTCGCCGGCGCCGTCACCGTGACCGTCAAGGTGGGCGACACGGTCAAGGCCGGCGACACGGTGGCGACCATCGAAGCCATGAAGATGGAAGCGGCCATCACCACCCCGGTGGGCGGCACCGTCTCGCGCCTGGCCATCTCCGCCGTGGAGCAGGTCCAGGGCGGGGACCTGCTGGTCGTGATCGGCCCGCTGCAGGAGGGGTAACTGCGGCCCCGGGCAGGGCGGCAGGCTGTTGCGCAGGTTGCGGCAGCCTGCCGCCCCGTCCTGCCCCGTACACTGGATGGCTGTGACTTACTATGATCTGGCCATCATCGGTTCCGGCTCCGGCAATTCGCTGATTACCCCGTACTGGGACAACAGGAAGGTCGCCCTTATCGACGGCGGAACCTTCGGCGGCACCTGCCTGAACGTCGGTTGCATCCCCACCAAGATGTTCGTCTATCCGTCCGAGCTGGCGGCTTCCGCCGGGCAGGCGGGACGGCTGGGCGTGGACCTGAGCCTGGACCGGGTGCACTGGCAGCAGATGCGGGACCGGATCTTCGGCCGCATTGATGCCATCTCCGAGGCCGGTCGGCGTTACCGGGACGTGGAACTGGACAACGTCACCTTGTACCAGGACTATGCCCGCTTCACCGGCCCGAAGACCCTGCTGACCGCCGCCGGTGAAACCGTCGAGGCCGGGCAGATCGTCATCGCCGCCGGTTCCCGTGCCGCGCTGCCGCAGGTACCGGGGATCGGCCTGCCGCAGGTGCACACCTCGGATACCGTGATGCGCCTGGCGGAACTGCCGGAGCGGGTGCTGGTGGTCGGCGGCGGCTTCGTTGCCGCCGAATTCGCGGCCATGTTCTCCGGCCTCGGGGCCCGGGTCACGCAGGTCAACAGGTCGGCGCCGCTGCTGAAGTCCGAGGATGCCTTGGTATCCGAACGTTTCAGCGAGGCCGCGGCCCGTTCCTGGGACGTCAGGCTCGGCTGGAACCTGGCAGGCATCGAGGAACACGGCGGCGGGGTGCGCGCCCTCTTCGACACGGCGCAGGGCGCTGCCGCAGGATCGGTGGAGGCCGACATCGTCCTGGTGGCCATCGGCAGGGTGCCGAACACCGACACGCTGGATCCGGCCGCGGCCGGCTTCGACCTGGAGCCGGACGGCCGGCTCGCCGTGGACGGGTACCAGCGCGTGCTGTCCGACAGCCGGCCGGTGGACGGCGTCTGGGCCCTGGGCGATATCAGCAACAGGTTCCAACTCAAGCACGTGGCCAACCACGAGGCCCGCGTGGTGGCACACAACCTGGAGCATCCGGAGGACCTGCGTGCCAGTGACCACCGGTTCGTTCCCTCGGCGGTCTTCACCCGGCCGCAGATCGCCAGCGTGGGCCTGACCGAACAGGCTGCCCGCGCGGATGCCGCCGCCCGCGGCGTGGATATTGCCACCGCCGTCCAGGATTACGGCTCCACGGCCTATGGATGGGCGATGGAAGACACCGAAGGTTTCGTCAAGCTGGTGGCGGAGAAGGCCTCGGGCCGGCTGCTGGGCGCCCACATCATGGGGCATGAGGCCGCGACGCTGATCCAGCCGCTGATCCAGGCGATGGCCTTCGGGCTGGACGTGCGCAGCATGGCGCGCGGCCAGTACTGGATCCACCCTGCGCTGACCGAGGTGGTCGAGAACGCCCTGTTGTCCCTCGACGTGGAGGCGCCCTAGTCCGGCGCTGGACCGGCCGGGGCACCAAGCTAGCGGTCGAGGGCCCCGCCGCGAGCCTGCGAGCGGTGGGAGGCCGCAAGGCGATAGATCTCGTCCACCAGGGCGGCGTAGTCCTGCAGCACCTGGGCCCGCTTGATTTTCAGCGACGGGGTCAGGTGCCCGGAGGCCTCAGTGAAGTCCGCGGAGACCACCCGGAAGGCCTTGATCGCCTCGGCCTGGGAGACAGCCTGGTTGGCTTCGTCCACCACGGACTGCAGTTCGGCCAGCACCGGCTTGAGCGCGGCGGCTTCGGCCACTCCGGTATCGGCGGGCAGGCCGTGGCGCCGGAGCCAGCCCGGCAGGGCTTCCTCGTCCAGACTGATCAGCGCCGAGACGAAGGGCCGCTGGTCGCCGACCACCACGCACTGCGAGACCAGTGGGTTGGCCCGGATCCGGTCCTCCAGCATGGCCGGAACCACGTTCTTGCCGGCCGCCGTGACGATGATTTCCTTTTTGCGCCCGGTGATCCGCAGGAAGCCGTCCGCGTCCAGTTCGCCCAGGTCCCCGGTACGGAACCAGCCGTCCGCGAAGGCGTCGGCGGTCAGGTCCGGGCGGTTGTAGTAGCCGCGCAGCACGCAGACGCCCTTGACCAGGATTTCGCCGTCGTCGGCGATCCGTACCGCATTGCCCGGCAGCGGGGCCCCCACGGTGCCGATCTTCACCAGCTTCGGGGTGTTGACCGAGACCGGGGCGGTGGTCTCGGTCAGCCCGTAGCCTTCCAGGACCAGCATCCCGACGCCGTGGAAGAAGTGTCCGAGGCGTTCGCCCAAGGGAGCGCCCCCGGAGACGGCGTACCTCACCTGCCCGCCCATGGCCGCGCGGATCTTGCGGTAGACGAGCTTGTCGAAGAGCCGGTGCCTGAGTTCCAGCAGCAAGGGGACCTTGCCGGATTCCATGGCCCTGGACCAGGCGACGGCGGTGTCCGCCGCTGCGTGGAAGATCCTGCCCTTGCCCGCGTCCTCGGCCTTGAGCATGGAATTGTTGTAGACCTTCTCGAATACCCGCGGCACCGCCAGGATGAAGGACGGCCGGAAGCTCTGCAGATCCGGCAGCAGGTTCTTCACATCCGGCGTATGGGCCACGGTGGCCCCGCAGGCGACGCAGAGCACGGAGATGAAACGCGCGAAGACATGGGCCAGCGGCAGGAACATGATGGTCCGCGCACCCTCGTGGGCCACCTCGGGCAGCGCCGCCGCTGCGTTGAGGGCCAGCTCCACGAAGTTGCCGTGCGTCAGCTCGCAGCCTTTGGGCCGGCCCGTGGTGCCCGAGGTATAGATAATGGTGGCCAGGTCCTCGAGGGCGGCCAGGCTGCGCCGTTCGTCGATGACCGTGTCCGCCACGTTCACGCCTGCGTCGCGCAGGGCATCGAGGGTCCTGCCGTCCAGTTGCCAGACATGGCGCAGGGCATCCAGCCCTGCGCCGCGGACCGCTTCCCGGATCCCCTGCTCATGGGCGGCATCCTCCGCGAAAGCCCCGACGGCACCGGAATCGCCCAAGACCCACGCCACCTGGGCGGGGGAGGAGGTTTCGTAGATGGGGACGGGGACGGCGCCGGCAAACCAGATGGCAAAATCCACCAGGCTCCACTCGTACCGGGTGCGGGCCATGATGCCGATCCTGTCCCCGGCCGCAATGCCGCTGGCCACCAGTCCCTTGGCCAGGGAGGTGACGTCGGCGAGGAATTCGGTGGCCCTGATGTCCTGCCAGGCGCCCCGGCTGTCCCGGCGGGAGAAGAGCACCGGGTTGGAGGCGAGCCCGGCCTGCCGGGTGAGCAGGCCGGTGATGTTGGACGTCCGCTCGATTTCGACCATCACGGGTACGCTGTATTCGCGCACGTCAGCTCCTTCGCTCTCGGCATCTCCCCGGAAGGGTTGCCCCTAGCGTATAGGCAAATCCGCGGCCGGATGCGCAGGATAATGAACGAATCGGTAACGTAAAACTCCCTGGGGTGGGTGTGATGGACAAAGGATCTTCCCGCCGCAGGCGCCGGCGGATACCCGCCGTGCTGGACCACCGGGCCGTGCGGGGGGCCCCGGCGGCCCGAGGCCGGGCCATCGGGGTGGACATCGGCGGTACCAAGGTCGCGGCCGGGGTCGTCGACGGCGAGGGGCAGGTGCTGGCCGAGGACACGCGCGCCACCCCGGGAGACGATCCGCGCGCAGTGGAGCAGGTCATCGCGGAACTGGTCCGCGGCCTCGCGGACCATTACCGGATCGGTTCGGTGGGGGTCGGCGCCGCGGGCTGGATCGACCTGGGCGGCGGCACCGTCCTGTTCAGCCCCCACCTGGCCTGGCGGCATGAACCGCTGCGGGCCAACCTCCAGGTGCTGCTCGGCCGGCGCGTGCTGGTGGCCAACGACGCCGATGCCGCGGCTTGGGCCGAATGGCGTTTCGGCGCCGGCCGGGGCCAGCGCCGGCTGGTCTGCATCACCCTGGGTACCGGGATCGGCGGTGCGATGATCATCGACGGCCGGATCGAGCGTGGCAACTGGGGCGTGGCGGGGGAATTCGGCCACCAGATCCTGGTGCCCCACGGCCACCGCTGCGAGTGCGGCAACCGCGGCTGCTGGGAGCAGTACGCTTCCGGCAATGCCCTGGGCCGGGAAGCCCGCGAGCTGGCGGCGGCGCATTCCCCGGTGTCCCTGGAGTGGCTGCGTGCGGCCGGTGGGCGCATCGAGGGCATCACCGGGGCGCTGGTGACCCGCCTGGCGCTCGCCGGCCATGCCGCCAGCCGGGACCTGCTTGAGGACGCCGGCGAATGGCTGGGCATCGGGCTGGCGAACCTCGCCGCCGCGCTGGATCCGGGCATGTTCGTGGTCGGCGGCGGCCTGTGCGAGGCAGGTGAGCTGCTGCTGGGGCCGGCCCGGCACGCCTTCGCCCGCAATCTGACCGGCCGCGGCTTCCGCCCGGCCGCACCCATCCGGCTCGCCGTGCTGGGCCCGAAGGCCGGGATGGTCGGCGCCGCGGACCTGTCCCGGCAGGGCCGGAATGGGGCGGGATGGCCCCGCTAGAGTGGGGCGCGGGGGCCCCGTCGTGGCGCGTCAGCGACACTGCGGGATGGCCCCGCTAGAGTGGGGCGCGGGGGCCCCGTCGTGGCGCGTCAGCGACACTGCGGGAGCGCCCCAATCTCTAGACTTGCGCGCCGTCGTCGTGGTCGTCCCGCTCGGCGGGCAGGCGGGAGATCAGGTAACCGGCACCCGCAATGACGGCCGCGATGATGCCCAGCACGAGGGCCATCGGGGCGTCGCGCCAGAACATGGCAATCAGCAGCAGTCCCACCGGGCCGCCGGCCACGCCCAGCCAGGCCAGCACCACCAGCGGCTCCCCGGAACCCAGCGGCGCCGGCTCCGGCGGCACGAACCCGCCGTCGTCCTCGGCGGCCGTGTAGTCCCGCGGGCCGGACTCCGGGCTCGGTTCGCTGTCCGTGGATTCCAGCCGCGCCACCAGGTCCAGCCACTCGGCCTCTTCCCGGGACCGGTCAGGCTCGGTCATCTCCGGTCCTCTCTGCGGCCGCGCCGCGGTCCAGGCCGTGTGCGGCCATAAAGCCTGCCGTCCGGGCAAAGATGGTTTCGGCGTCGTTGTCCAGTGTGGCCACGTGGAAGCTGTCCGGCAGCGGAACCACCTCCATCTGGTCGCTGCCGATCCGGTGGCGGATCAGTTCCACGCTGGAGTCCGGGACCACATGGTCCACCGCGGACCGGAAGACCAGGGTCGGGGCGGTGACGGCCGGCAGCGATGCGGCGGTATCGGCGATCAGCCGGCGCAGCTGGTGCACGGCTGCCACCGGGGTACGCGGATACGCCTGTTCCTCCACGCCGGGGCGCTTGATGTCATTGCCAATGGCCTTCACGCTCCGGATCGCGTATCTGAGCAGCCCGGCGTAACGGGCTGCCGGATCGGCAATGCTGAGTGCCGGATTGACGACGGCGACGCCCGCCACGGGCCGGCGCGAGGCCAGCCGCAGCGCCAGGGTCCCGCCCATGGACAAGCCTGCGGCAAAGACGGCGGCGTGCTCGCCGGCCAACTCGTCCCAGGCCCGCTCGTAGGCGCCGTACCACTGAAGCCAGCCGGTACGCGCGAGGTCCTGCCATCGGGTGCCGTGGCCGGGCAGCAGCGGCAGGGCCACGGCAAAGCCCTGCGCCGAGAGGTAGTCGGCCCAGCCGCGGATGCTGTGCGGAGAGCCGGTGAAGCCGTGCCCGAGCACGACGCCGATCCCGCCGTGGCGGCTGCTGTCGCCGGCGCCGGTCCGGGCAGGCTGGATGGATGTCATGCCTCTATCGTGTCATCCGGCGGCGCCGTGCGACTACGCCGCAGGCGGCTGCTTTCCGGCGGATCCGGCACCTTCCTGGAGTAAAGTCTCCATGGACCAGTCTCGTATGAAAATGCGACCTGCGCGCCGCAGGCGGAACCGGAAGGCCTGACGTGTTCTATTGGGTAATGAAGACCATCTTCGTTGGGCCGATTGTCCGACTGCTGTTCCGGCCCTGGACCAAGGGGCTGGACCACATCCCGGTGACCGGTCCGGCCATTCTGGCCAGCAACCACCTGTCCTTCTCGGACTCGATCTTCCTGCCGCTGGCGGTGCCACGGCCGGTGGTCTTCCTGGCCAAGTCGGAGTATTTCACCGGCAAGGGCATCAAGGGCCGGCTCACCGCGGCGTTCTTCCGCCTGACCAACCAGCTGCCGATGGACCGCTCCGGCGGCACGGCCTCGGCCGATTCCCTGCTTGCCGGCGCGGATGCACTTGCCGCCGGCGGATTGCTGGGGATCTATCCGGAGGGCACCCGCAGCCCCGACGGCCGGCTCTATCGGGGCAAGACCGGCGTCGCGAAGTTGGCGCTGAGCACAGGCGTGCCGGTGATCCCGGTGGCGATGATCGGCACCGACAAGGTGCAGCCGATCGGCCGGCGGATTCCAAACATCCGCCGGGTGGGCACGATCATCGGCAAGCCGCTGGATTTCTCCCGGTACCACGGCTTGGCAGAGGACCGGTTCGTGCAGCGTGCGGTCACCGACGAGATCATGTACGAGATCATGCGCCTGTCCGGCCAGGAATATGTGGACGTCTACGCGTCCACCGTGAAGGCGCAGCTGGCCGCGCGCAGGGCCGGAAAGACCGGCCGCACGGTGCAGCAGCAGCGTGCCCGCGACGCGGTGCAGATCAGCACGCGGATCAGCATGGAGCCGCCCGAAACCGCGCCCCGGGCCAAGGCTCCGGGCGCCATCACGGAAACCGGCGGAAGTGGCGGAACACCGGGTCCGGCCGCCGGGAAGTGACAGCCCGAATGTGACAACATCGGGCGGCAGCGTTACGGGTTCGACGGATCCGGTCCGTCCTTGGGTCTAGCATTAAGAGGTGACCGACCTTTCTGTAACCACAGCCATGTCCGGACCGATCCCCAGCGCCGCGGGCTATCCGGGCCTCGACGCCTGGCGCGGCCTGCCGGCAGTCCAGCAGCCGACATGGGCGGACAGCGAAGTCTTCCAGTCCTCCGTGGCCGAACTCGCCGCCCTGCCTCCGCTGGTGTTCGCCGGCGAGGTGGACCTGCTCCGCGAACGGCTGGCCGCGGCAGCCCAAGGCAAGGCGTTCCTGCTGCAGGGCGGTGACTGCGCCGAAACCTTCGACGGCGCCACCGCGGACAAGATCAGCGCCCGCGTGCGTACCATCCTGCAGATGGCCGTGGTCCTCACCTACGGCGCTTCGCTGCCGGTGGTCAAGATGGGGCGGATGGCCGGCCAGTTTGCCAAGCCGCGCTCGTCGAATGACGAAACCCGGGACGGCGTGACGCTGCCGGCATACCGCGGCGACATGGTCAACGGCTATGACTTCACGCCCGAATCGCGTGCCCACGACGCCTCGCGGATGGTGCGCGCCTACCACACCTCCGCGTCCACGCTCAACCTCATCCGCGCGTTCACGCAGGGCGGCTTCGCCGACCTGCGTCTGGTCCACCACTGGAACAAGGGCTTCATGGCCAACCCGGCGCATTCCCGATATGAGTCCCTGGCCCGCGAGATCGACCGCGCGGTCAAATTCATGGACGCCTGCGGCGCGGACTTCGATGCGCTCAAGCGGGTGGAATTCTTCGCCAGCCACGAAGCCCTGGTGCTCGACTACGAGCGGGCGTTGACCCGGATCGATTCCCGCACCGGCCTGCCGTACGACACCTCCGGCCACTTCCTGTGGATCGGCGAACGGACCCGCCAGCTGGACGGGGCGCATGTGGATTTCCTCTCGCGCGTGCGCAATCCCATCGGGGTCAAGCTGGGGCCGACCAGCAGCGCCGATGATGCCCTGCGCCTGATCGAGAAGCTGGATCCGGAGCGCGAGCCGGGCCGGCTGACCTTCATCACCCGGATGGGTGCCCGGAATATCCGGGAGAAGCTGCCCGACCTGGTGGAGAAGGTCACCGCCAGCGGCGCACAGGTGCTCTGGGTGACGGACCCGATGCACGGGAACACCGTCACCTCGCCGAACGGCTACAAGACGCGCAACTTCGATGACGTGATCGACGAGGTCCGCGGCTTCTTCGAGGTGCACAAGGGCCTGGGCACTTTCCCGGGCGGGCTGCACGTGGAGATGACCGGGGACGACGTTGCCGAATGCCTCGGCGGGGCGGACCCGGTCGGCCAGGAAGCGTTCCTGGACCGCTACGAATCGGTCTGCGATCCCCGGCTGAACCACATGCAGTCGCTGGAGATGGCCTTCCTGGTGGCCGGGGCCCTGTCGCGCAAGGGCGCCTGAGCGTTCAGCGGCGGCCCCGGCCGTTTCTCTCCGGGAGCGCCCACCCTAGAACGAGAAGACCCTGAGGGTGACGGTGCTGCCTTCGGGTGCTGTGCCGCCCTTGGGGTCCTGGGACCGGACGGTGGCGTCCTCGTTCTCGTCCTCGCCGAAGAAGAAGTTGCGTACTTCAACGTCGAAGCCCAGGTTTTCCAAAATTTGCCGGGCCTTGCTGATCCGTTGGCCGACAACGTCGGGAACCTCGACCATGCGCGGACCCAGGGACAAGGTCAGTGTCACCGTGTCTCCGGGCACCACCGTGCCCTCGGAGGGTGATTGCGCGACGACGTCGCCGGCCTCGACCTCGCGGTCGAAGACGCGCTCTTCGGCAATCCTCACCTGCAGGCCTGCCTGTTGCAGTTCCGCGGTCGCATCCTCCACCGTCCTGCCCCGCACGTCGGGTACGTTGAACGGTTCGGGGCCGCTGGAGGCGGTCAGGTCGATCGTGCTGCCGCGGCGCAGCTGTTCGCCGGCGGCAGGATCCTGGGCAATAATCAGGCCGGCCGGAACGGAGTTGCTGTATTCACTGCTGATCCGGCCGGCGGCCAGGTTGGCCTCCTTGAGCTTGGCGCGCGCCTGGTCCGCGGTCAGGCCCAGCAGGTCGGGCACGTCAAAGAGTTCGGGCCCCTTGGATACGATCAGGGTGACCGGCTGGAACCAACGGACCTTGGCCGGCGGGGCGGGAATGGTCCCGACGGCCAGTCCGCGCTCGATTTCCTCGTCGAAAACCTCGTTCAGCCGCAGGTCCAGTCCCCGCTGCCGCAGCAGGGACTGGGCATCCGCGGCGGATCTGCCGGTGACATCCGGAACGGTTATTGGTGCCCCGGGGCCCATTCCGAAGAACCAGCCCGCCCCGGCGACCAGTGCTGCCAGGATGGCCAGCAGGACGGCCCAGATGATGCCCCGGCGGCGGCGGTTGCCCGGTCGCAGTGCCACGGCGGGGCGCTGCGCCCGGCGTTCCCGTTCCCGTTCCCAGGCCCGCGCCTGCCGCTTGGTCAGGGCTCCGGCGTGCGGTGCCTCGCCGGGG
>NZ_JBHTML010000043.1:0-25534 GCF_042679445.1 Arthrobacter sp. GCM10027362 | reverse complement strand
CGGCCTGCGGCAGCGGCGGTCTCCGGCGCGCTTCCGGCACCGGCGGGCGGGGGAGCGGCGCGGCGGCTTCCGCCTGCCCCGCCAGCACCTGCTCCACGGGTTGTCCGGAGGTTTCCACGAGCGCGGTGGCGGCCTCCAAGGCCCCAAGGTCGATGACGTAGGGTTTGCCGTACCACGCCTCCGAAGCCACGGCCTCCAGCCAGGTTCCGGGCTGCTGCGGCAGTCCGAGCCGGCTGAATTCCTCGCGGAGCATCGCCTTGATCTCCTCGATGTCCCTGCCCCGGGCGCGCCTGGCGACCTTCACGATGGCAAGCTGCCGGTCAATGTTATGCCCCGTGGCGGGGCGGCTGCTCTCCACTGCCCTCCTTCAGAGCGCCGGCTGCGGGTTGATGCCCCAGCTGGCCGTGTGGGTCTGGCCCGGTTCGAGCCGGACCAGTCCGTAGCCGGAATTGAACGCGTCCGGCGCGCACGTCATCGGCTCGACCCCCAGCCCCGTCCGCCGCCGGTCCTGCTGCGGCAGCGTATCGCCGGTGAAGATTTCCAGGAAGGGGTAGCCCTCGTCCACCCAGAGTTCGACGCCGGCGGAACGGTCCGGGCGGACGAGCCTGACCCGGGCGCGCCCGTCCGTGTCCCGCGACAGGTCCGTGTACGCGACGTCGATCTGCCGGCCGCCGAATTCCTGGAGGCGGCGCAGGTCGTAGCGGCTGTCCGCCACCGGTTCCCGGCCCAGCGGAATCCCGGCGTCGTCCACCGGGAGGTAGGTGGCGCCCGGAACCTGGGCGAGGTCCGCGTCGATGGCGGGCGCGCCGGTGCTCAGGTACGGGTGCGCCCCGGTGCCGTAGGGGCAGGCGGTCCGGCTGCGGTTCACGGCCGTGGTCCTGAGGCTTAGTCCTCCCTCGTCCAGCCGGTAGTCCAGCCTGCAGTCCAGGACCCAGGGCCAGCCCGGGCAGGCATGCAGGGTGTAGCTGAAGGAGATGCTGTCGGCGGCGTGGTCGAGGGCCTGCCAGTTGGCCCACCGGGTCAGGCCGTGGATGGCCCCGCCCTTCTCCGGCTCGCTCAGGTCCAGCTGCAGGCTCCGGCCCTCCCAGTCGTAGCGGCCGCCGCGGATCCTGTTCGGCCACGGGATCAGCGGCTGCCCGCGGGCCCCGGTGCACATTTCGTCCTGGCCGTAGCCATCCAGCAGCGGCCGTGTCCCCAGCCGGTAGTCCCTCAGGGCGCCGCCGACTTCCGTCAGCACGGCCAGCTGGTCGCCGGACCGGATTTCGTACTGTCCGCCGGACGGGAACCCCTGTCCCGCGGCCCCGTCCTGCCGCGTCCCTGCGTTCATGCCGGGTCCTTCCCGCCGGTGCCGTCCGGCTGGAGGTCCAGGACAACCTTGACGTCGTCGGGGTGCCGCGAAAAGGCCTCGGCAAAATCGGCCAGCGCAACACGGCGGGTGATCAGCCGGCGCAGCCAGGCGCCGTCGGCCTTGGCCAGCGCCGCGGCGGCCGCCTCGTAGTGCCGGCGGTTGGCATTGACGCTGCCGAAGACCACCTCGTTGCGCAGCACCGCCTTCCGGTTCATGGCCCCGACGTCGACTGCGGTCTCCTGGCCGGTGCTGGAGACGCCGGTCAGGCAGGTGATGGCATCCAGCGCGCGGCAGTTGAGCACGTCCAGCACCACCTGGGCCATGCCGGTGCATTCGACCAGGACATCGGCCTTGATTCCCGAATCCGGCAGGCTCTCGGGGTGGTAGGTGGCGCCGAGATCCCGCACCAGATCCGGCTTCGGACCCTCGGTGACAATGTCGAACACATGCACTTCCAGCCCGCGCTGGACGCCGAGCAGGGCCGCGAGCAGGCCCACGGGCCCGGCGCCGGTGACCACCGCCAGATGCGGTTCGAAGAAGGCCCGCCGGGCGATCCGGTCGGTCTGCTCCCACGCCTTGGCGACGATGGTGGCCGGCTCCAGCAGCACGCCGACGCCGGCCAGGCCGGGGTCGATCCGGACCATCGCCTCCGGTTCCCCGCGCCAGCGTTCGCGGGCGAAGCCGTCCAGCCCCTTGATGCCGTGTTCGGTGTACTGGTTGTTCCGGCACATGTCCCACTCGCCGGCGGCGCAGGCCTTGCAGGGAACCGGATCGGGCCGGCGCACGATCCCCACCACCAGGTCGCCTTCGGCCAGCCCCGAATCCTGCGGAGCGTCCCGGACCCGGCCGAGGTTTTCATGGCCCAGCACCAGGAAGTCCTGGCCGGGCGGCGCCTGCCCGTATTGCGCGTCGACAATCTCCATGTCGGTCCCGCACAAACCCACGGCCAGGGTCTCCACGAGGACGGATCCCTGTTCCGGAGCCGGCTCGGGAATATCCCGCAGCCGGAGCGAATCCTTGGTTCCCGGGGTAACGGTCAGTGCCTGCATCATCTCTCCTCAAGCGGAAGGCCGTACCCGGCCAGTGTCGCGCATTAGTTGCGCAGGCGCAACGGGTTCCAGGTGTTCGGGTGCCCGGGGCGGGGGGCCACGGTCAGGGAGGCCACCTGTTCCAGCCGCGGGTGCAGCTGGTCGCCCTCGTGCACCACGCCGGTTTCCCACCACAGCTTCAGCCCCTCGGGGGTGACCTCCAGGCTGGCCAGGTTGTTGTCGAACCACGGCCCCTCCAGGCCTGACCAGCGGAACGGAGGATCCGGCACCTTCGCCGAGCGTGCCACCAGGGCGCCCACCGGCGTGGCCAGGCCGAAGGACGTGAAGGCCGTGAAGGACCGCATCAGCAGGGGCAGCGGGTTGCGGATGGGCGAGCAGACCGCCTGGATTATCCGGCTTCCGGAGGGTCGTTCCACCTCCGAAACATAGGAAAAGTGCACGTCCCCGGAGAGGAAGGTGACGGTTTCCGGGGCCGGTCCGCGCCGCCCGTCGGCCACTTCGGCCACCATGGCTGCCACTTGTCGGAAGCTTTGCTGGAACGCGCCCCAGTGTTCGAGGTCCGCCAGCTGGCGCAGCTGTTCGCCGACCCAGGCCCAGGGCTTTCCCCAGGCGCCCTCGGAGAGGGCTTCGTTCCAGGACTCGATGTGGTGCAGTCCCATGGGCAGCAGGAACGGCAGCGACGTCGCCACCAGCAGGTGGCGGACGCCGCCCCGCAGGTGGTCGTCGAGCCAGGCCATCTCGTCCGCCTCGAGCATCGAACGGTCCTCCGGGGCCAGGTGCCGGGCGGCGCGGGAGTCCACCACGATCAGCCGCACGTCCTCGAAGTCCCGGCAGTAGCTCCACCGATAAGTCGCCGGGTCCGCGTTGGCCTGGGCGGCGAAATGGTCCAGGACCGCGCTCAGGTCCAGTTCGGCGGCGTCCTCGTGCCGGGCGACCTTCTGCCAGATATCGTCCTCGGCCCGCTGCTGCGGCGAAAGGTTGCCCAGGTGCTGGTAGACCCAGTAGGAGGCCAGCCCCGCCACGATCCGCTCGTGCCACCAGGAGGTGGCTTCCATTTTCCGCTTCCAGCTCAGGGAGGCGTTCCAGTCGTCGCAGATGTCGTGGTCGTCGAAGATCATGGCGCTGGGCAGGGTGGAGAGCAGCCACCTGTTCGCCGGGTCGGACCAGGCCAGGCGGTACAGGTGGGCATACTCCTCGTAGTCCTTGAGTTCCTTGCCGGGCGGAGAGTTGATGTCCCGGCGGGTCCGGATGAACTGCTGCATCTGCTCGCTGGTCGAGTCGGCGTACACCTGGTCCCCGAGGAATGCCAGCAGGTCCGGCCAGGGCGGGTGGTCGCCGGAGGCCATGCGCAGCGCGTAGGCGCGCAACGAATCGACGCCGTGGGTCCGGTTGCCGGATTCGTCATGGGGGACGCTGGTGCGGCAGGAGCCGTAGGCCATCCGCAGCGGCTTGCCGGGGTCCAGCGTCGCGATCACCGACGGGGGGAACTCGGACCCGGCCTCCGGCCAGGCCTGCGTTCCGTTGACCTCGACGCTGTAGGGCGTGACCGTCCCGGGCTCCAACCCGCTGACTTCCACCAGCGCGTAGTGGTGCCCGTGCACGGCGAATGTGCTCGCCTCCCAGCAGCCGCCGCCGGCCAGGACCGAAACGACGGCGGCCTCCCGGGTCTCCACCCAGATGCTCGCCGACGTCTCGTCCACGTACCGCATCATCGGGCCGAGCACCAGGGGCGAGGTTGTCATGCCTTAGTTGTAGCTGCTGCGGCAGGATACGGCTACGGCAAGGCTGCGGAAACGCCGCGGGCGGCAGGTAAAGCCGCCGGTGGCTAAATCACCTGCCGCCCCGGCTCGAGGCGGACATTCTGCAGCTGCACGATCCGCCACCGGCCAACCTCCTGGCTCTCGCCCGGTGTGCAGGTGAGCGACGAATCCGCCGCCAAGGTGGCGGCAATGTCCGCTGCGGCCTCCGGGTCGGCCGGGATGGTGTGCACCAGCTGCCAGTTGCCTTCGAGCAGTTCCGGGTTGTCGAGCGCTTCGCCCAGCTGCACGGCGGTCAGCCCCGCTGCACCGCGGTAGACGCGCACCTGGGCCTCCGCGCCGCTGGCCTGGGGTTCGGCCGCAGCGAAATATTCACCAGTAAAATCCATGCCACGAGTGTACGTGCCGGACCGCGGTTGGGCACGGCTACGGTTCCGTCTGGCTGAGCACCGCAGGGTCCTTCTTGCCGTACGGCATCCGGATGCGCAGGGACCGCGGCTGGACCCGCAGGGACAGGTGGGTGCCCTTGCCGAGCGGGTCCCCGTCGATTTCGATTTCCTGCGGCATCATGGCCTGGATCTCGGCCGCTTCGCACTGGAAGTATTCGAGCGAGGGGGAGTTGCCCTTGCCCCGCCGGAGCAGGCCGGCGATGACGCCGAGCCAGCCCAGCTTGCCGCGGGGAGCCACCGTCATGATTTCCAGCAGGCCGTCGTCGAGCCGGGCGCCGGGGAAGATTTCCAGCCCGCCCATGATCTTCCCGCAGTTTCCGCCCATCACGCTGCGCACGCGCCGGTAGAACGGCTTCTCCCCGTCAATGCTGATCCTGGTCCGTGCCGGCTTCCCGGGCAGGTTGCGGATGCCCGCGTCCACATAGGCCAGCCAGCCCACCTTGTCCTTGAGGTCGTCGCGGGTATCGCCCATGATCGCGGCGTCGAAGCCGATGCCCGCCATCACCAGGAAGACATGGGAGTCCTGTGCGTGGTCGACATTGATATGGACGACGTCGATGTGGCGTTCCGTGCCCTTGAGGGCGTCCAGCACCGCGGACTGCGGGTCGTTGATGCCGATGTCCAGGTTGCGGGCCAGCAGGTTCCCGGTTCCCAACGGCAGCAGGCCCAGCGGGGTATCGGTCCCCGCCAGGACCTCGGAGACGCACCGGACGGTCCCGTCCCCGCCGGCCGCGATGACCAGGTCCGCTCCTGCGTCCAGCGCCTGGCGGGTCATGCCCTGGCCCGGGTCCTCCACCGTGGTTTCCAGCCAGAGCGGCTCGTCCCATCCCTCGTCGGAGCATATTTTGGCAACCAAGGCGTAGAGGTCGAGGTCCACTTTCTTGCTTGGGTTGAAGACCACGGCCGCGCGCTGCGGTTCTGTTCCGGCCATTGCATCCTTCCTGGTCTGCTTGCTGCAAGGCTATCGAGCACCGGAGCCTTTGGACAGGTGGCGCCGCCTGCTGCCGGAGGTTCCGTAAGCGGAGGCGGCCGCCCATGCTTATGCTGTCAGAACGCCGAGGGCAGGAGGCATCATGAAACCCAGTGCAAGCACAATCGGGGGCGCCGGACTTCGGCTGGTGTTCCGGGCAGCCAAGGTCCTGCGCCCGCTGCGTCCCATACATCCCGGGGGAATCAGCCTCACGGGATTGCTCGAGCGGCTGCCGGTGCCGGCCCCGGGCAGCGGCATTTCCTGGCTCGACACCCCCGGTACCGTTACCGTGCAGGCGCGCCTGTCCCGCTCCGTCGGCCTGCCGCCGGCCTTGCCGGACATCCTCGGCCTGGCCCTGCGGATTCCCGCCGGTTCCGCATACTGCGACCTGCTGCTGGCCTCGACCGGCCTGTCGCGGCCCGGGAGGTTCCTGCTCGTGCCGCGGAAGAGCGTTTCGGCCGCCGCGCTGACCACCCTGATGCCGTACAAGGGCGGGCGCGGACCGGTCCAGCTGGCCGCCCGGACACTGGCACCTGTTACCGGGCTTCCGGCGGCACCGGACGCCTTCCGCCGGGCCCTGGCCGGCCGGACCTGGACGCTGGCGCTGTACCATGCCGGCCCGTGGGGGAAATGGCGGCGCTTCGGCACCCTGTCGCTGGGCCTGGACCCGGCGCGGGCGGATACTGGCGTCCGCTTCGACCCGGTGCTGCATCCGCTGCCCGGTGCGGAAATCTACGAGTGGACCCGCCGGCTGCGGGAGCCCTCCTATGCAGTGGCCCGGCTGCCGCTGCGGCCCGGAATCGGCCGCAACGAGGTGGCAGAGAATTATCCCAAGTAGTCATTTCTGCCACTGTCGGGGCACAGCCGGGGCGCCGATGATCGAATCATGGAAATTATCGGACTGCTGGCGTTCCTTGCCTTGATCGTCCTGACCGCCTACACCGTCCACATCGCCCGCGGCGGGGACGGGGAACCGTTCATCGGCCCGCGCCCGGCGCCGCACCGCCGCACCGGCCGCTTCCTGCCCGCGTCCTTCCGCCGGCGCTGACCGGCCCGCACGGAAGAGGACCTAGCCAAGAACGGCACCCGGGCCCCGCCGGACCTGGACGCCGTTCTTGGCTAGGGTTGGTCGGTGAACTATTTCCTACGCAAACCATGGCGGGGCCGCATCGGCGCGCTGCTGGGCATCCTGGTCATGGCGCTCAGCCTGCGGGCGGCCGTCTCCGTAGTGGCGCCGCTGCTGGGCAGCCTGGGGCCCGAACTGGGCTTCAATTCCGTAACCATCGGCGCGCTGGCGATGCTGCCGCCGCTGGTCTTTGCCGCCGCGGGGCTCGGCACGCCGGCGCTGATCCGCCGGCTGGGACTCGAGAAGGTCCTGGCCGCCGCGGTGGTGCTGGCCGTGGCCGGACAGCTTGGCCGCGCCGCGGTCGGGGGTGTCTGGCCGTTCCTGGCGCTCACCGCCGTGGTCATGGCCGGCTACGGCATGGGCAACGTGGTGCTGCCGCCGCTGGTGAAGAAGTACTTTCCGGACCGGCTCGGCCTGGTCACGGCCGGGTACGTGACGCTGCTGGCGGTCGGCACTGCCGCCAGTCCGCAGCTGGCGGTGCCGGTCGCAGAGGCCGCCGGGAGCTGGCGGATCTCGATCGCCGTCTGGTCCCTGCTCAGCGCGCTGGTCCTGGTGCCGTGGGCGGTACAGCTGTTCCGGGACCGCCGGGCCAGGCGCGCCGGAAGCGACGGCGCTGCGGCGCCGGCCGCGGGCACGGCTGCCGGCAGGACCGCGCAGGTGCGTACGCCAAGGCCGGTGCAGCACCTGAATCCATGGCGTTCCCCGGTGGCCTGGGGCCTGGCGATCTTCCTGGCCGGGAACTCGGCGCAGACCTATGTGTACTTCACCTGGCTGCCGCCCTACCTGGCCGGCCAGGGCGTGGACGAGGCGACGGCCGGCTCGGCGCTGGCCTACTTCGCGATCCTGGGCCTGCCCGTGAGCCTGCTGGTGCCGCTGATCGTGCCGCGGATGCGCAATCCGATCATCGCCATCCTGGTGTTCACCGCCTGCTGGATCGCCGGACACACCGGCCTGTACCTGGCGCCGATGGCCGGAACCTGGTGGTGGGTTACCCTGGCGGGCCTTGGCCAGGGCACCTTCGCCACCGCGCTGCTGATGATGAACCTGCGCTCGCGCACCACCCACGGCGCCTCGGTGCTGGCCGGGTTCAGCCAGGGCATCGGCTATGCCGGGGCAGGCATCGCCCCGCTGCTGTTCGGCATCGTCCACGACGCGTCCGGGGGCTGGGGCGCGTCCTTTGCCCTGCTCGGGGCGTGCGTGCTGGTCATGCTGGCCGGGGCCGTGATGATCAACCGCCGGCGGTACATCGAGGACACCGCCGCCGCCCCCCACCCCGAAAATCGGTCAGTAGAGGCTGCCTCCGGCTCAAAAATCGGTCAGTAGATGCTGCCTCCGGCGGGAAATTGCCACCCCGGAGGCCCGAGTGACCGGCCGCTGCTACTACCGGCGGCGGCCGAAAACCAGCGAGGCCAGCGCCGTGGCGGCGGTGACGGTATAGACCGAGGGCCAGGCCCCGATCTTCTTGGCCAGCGGGTGGGACAGGCCGAAGGCGGCCAGATAGACCCCGGTCAGGGCGGCGGCAGGGCCGGTGCCGGCGTCGCGCTTCCACATGCTGTAGGCGGCCCCTCCGGCGGCAGCGAGCACGGCGCCGCCCAAGGGCCGGTTGCCGGTGGCGCGGGCGGTCTGGAAGCCGCCGATCAGCCCGGCACTGGTCACGAGGGGGGTCAAAAGGGAACTCACGGGATCTCCTTGCGTTTGCTGCCTGCCCCGTACTCCACCTACGGGGACCCCTGGCAGCTCTCTGTGGGACGCACCCAGCCTAGCGCAACCTGGTGTGCCGCAGCCGGGGAGCAAAGGAGCGGGAGCCCTGCCGCGCCGCGGGGACCTGGCCGGCGACGCCGGCCGCGCCGTCCTGCCGCACCGTTCGTTCGGCCGGATGCCGCCGCGCCAGCCAGAGCAGGACAAAGCCGACGACCGGCAGCAGCAGGTCCGTGTAGAAGATGACGCCCGCGTTGCCCGGAGCGAAATTGCCCTCGGCGGCCATCTGCACCACGTGCGTGGCCGCGGCACCCCACAGGAACGCGGCCGGGCCGAGGACCGAGACGGCCTTGACCCCGAGGCCGGCCTTGAAGGCCGCGAAGCCCACCAGCGAAAAGCCCAGGCTGGCCCACCCGAGCTCGGCCTGGAACGGACTGTCCTCCCAGCCGATGAAGGCAGCGGCCATTTCTCCGAAGAACACGTGCATCACGAAGTTGTACAGGAAGCCGAGCCCGATGGAGAACAGGATGAAGTACTCCAGCAGCGCCTGGATCACGCGGGCACCGGTGGCCGGCTTCGGTCCGCCCGCGACGGCGACGGCCGCGGCGGCGAGTCCGAGCACAAAGAAGGTGAGCGTGAAATTCGACAACATGAAGACCACTGCTGTCCGGATAACTTCCTGCATGGCAACCTACCTGAAACCGAAACGGGCCTGTACCCACCACGGTAGTCCGGTGCGGGGCGCCGCGCACCGGCGGGGACGGTGCACCCCGTCCCGCCGGTGCATTGCTACTGACCGCGGCGCGGCAGCCCGCAGCGGGCCATGGAGTCGGCGTAGGCCTGCTGCATCTCGTCGAGCCACTGCGCCTGCTTCTCCGGCGAGCCGGCGAAGCCGCGCCCGCTGAGCGACCGGACCTTGTAGGTCTTGAAGCCGCGGCGCCAGAGCAGCGGGTTCTCGGTTTTCAGCAGCAGGGCGGCGAGCTTGTGGGCCTCGGTGCCGTGGGCGACCAGGGCCGAGGCGCGCGGGACCAGTGCGAGCAGGCGCAGCAGCGGCTTGAGGCCGGCGCCAATCTGCTCGGGTGCCAGCTTTCCGTTGGCCTGGCCCGGGGTGAACCACGGGTGGACGTTCCACGGCATGACGTATTCGGGCCGCAGGCCCAGCTGCCACTGGATGCCCAGCATGCGGGTGGCGGCCTCCTGGTCTCCGGGCTCGATGAAGCCGGAGGCGGGGGCGGCACCGGTGTTGGAGAAGAGGCTGACCACCCGGGCTTCCTCGGCATTGTGGATCGGGTCCACATACGGCACCTCGGTGCCCGGCCTGAGTTCCCTGAGTGCATCGCAATGCCGGTTGATATCGGCGATGTGATCGTCAAACCGTTGGTCGTGGAGCTGTTCGTGGACGGATTCAGTGGCCAGGCCATGCATGTAGTGCTGTGTCTCCTGCAGGATTTTGCGGGCACGCTCGGACCGCAGGCAGGCTGCGGCAGGGAGTGTGCGGGTAGGTGGTACGGCGGCGGGACGGAACCGGACTTTCCGGTCCGGCCAGCCGACCCAGCGGGCCGTACAAGTTTAGCAACCCGCGGGCGTGCCTTCGTCCGGTGCGGCGTTCCCTGCCTCTCCCCATCCTCGATGAGCTTTTCAGTCCCGAGGACAGCGGCGGGGAAGGCCCGGCGGCCTCTGGTGATCCATGTCCCCGTCATGAAGGACGCCGAGGCCGTAGCAGCATTCGGGACGGTGCCGCGGACTTCCTGGCCGGCACGGATTCCCGGCGGTGCCGGGAAAGGGAGTCCTTTCCGGCCTGATCGCCGGCTTGGTGCAGGAACGGCTGGAGCAGCCGGCAGCGGAGCACGCGCTACTGCCGGCCGCGCAGGCGTTCCATCTCGCGGCGGTCCTTCTTGGTGGGCCGGCCGGTGCCGCGGTCCCGCTGCGGCAGGCCCAGGGCAGGCATGGGCGGACGTTCCGGCGTGTGGTCGGTGAAGCAGTGCGAGGCCGCCTCGGCGCCCACGCGTTTGGAGATCAGGCGCCGGACCTCCAGGATGCGCTCGTAGCCGGGCTGCCGGACGCGGAGGGTGTCGCCGGGTACCACCGGCTGCGAGGCCTTGACCGGATTGCCGTTCAGCCGCACGTGGCCGGCCCGGCAGGCGGCGGTGGCCGCCGAGCGGGTCTTGTAGGCGCGGATGGCCCACAGCCAGGCGTCCACACGGACGGAAGCCGGGGAATTGGGGATGCTGGTGGATGCGGTCATGGTCGAATCGAGTCTAGTACGTTGGGATTTGCCGCTAACCGTCGGGCGTCAGGCGCGGTGTTCGGTGCGATGCCCGGCGCGGAGGACAAAACGCTGGACCTTGCCGCTTGGAGTCTTGGGCAGGGACTCGACGAAGTGCACCGTCCGCGGGTAGGTGTGCGCGGCGTGCCGCTGCTTGACCAGCTGCTGCAGCTCCCGTTCCAGCTCGGCCGAGGCATCGGCAGCATCCCGCAGCACCACATACGCCTCCAGGACCTCGCCGCGCAGTTGGTCCGGGACCCCGATGACGGCGCTTTCCACGACTTTCGGGTGCTCGGCCAGGACGGATTCGATCTCGAACGGGCCGATCCGGTAGCCGGCCATGATGATCACGTCATCGTCTCGGGAGGAGAAGTACGTGTAACCGTCCGCGTCCGTGTACCCGGTGTCGCCGGTGTAGTACCAGCGGCCGTCGGGGCTGAACCGTTCGGCGGTCTTGGCCGGTTCATTGGTATAGCCGCGGAACCAGAAGAGCGGGCTGCCCGGCACGTCCAGGGCCACGCGGCCCTTGGTGCCCGGCGCTGCCGGCACATCCGCGTCCATCTCCAGCACGGCGCTGGTGTAGCCGGGCATGGCAAAGCCCATGGACCCGGGCCGGACCTCGCGGGCCACGGATTCGTGCCACGCATTGATGATGCACATGCCCATCTCCGTCTGGCCGTAGTGGTCGCGTACCGGGGCGCCGAGGTATTTGGCGGACCAGGCGATGGTGTCCGCATCCAGCGGTTCCCCGGCGGTGGAGATCCGGTGCAGGGACAGGGCACCGATGCCTTCGGGGTGCACCGCGCGCATCGAGCGGATGATCGTGGGTGCTGCGGCGAAGTTGGTGATGCCGAAGTCCTTGAGGATCCGCCAGCACAATTGGGCGTCGAAGCCGCCGTGCAGCAGGAAGTTCCGCCGGCCGGCGTACAGCGGGGCGAGCAGGCCGTAGTACAGCCCGTAGGCCCAGCCCGGATCGGCCACGTTCCAGAAGACGTCCTGCTCCTGGACATCCAGCCCGTAGTGCAGGTAGGCGTGGAAGGCCCGCAGCGCCTTGACCGGCACGGGCACGCCCTTCGGGGCGCCGGTGGTGCCCGAGGTGAAGATCTCCACGATCGGATCATCCAGGGTCCGCTCGGCGGCGGGAAAGCCTGGCCGTTCGGCCTCCAGCAGCAAGCCCAGATCCAGCCCGCCGCGTTCGACGGCGGCGTCGGCAGGGCCGGACAGGATCACGGCGAGGCCGAGGGCCTCGTCCAGTCCGGTCAGTTTGTCCGCCCAGCCGCGGTCCGCCACGACAACGGAGGTGCCGCTGCTGCGCAGCCGTACCTCGATGGCGGGGGCGGCGAAGGCGGTGAAAAGGGGTACGTGCACGGCGCCCAGCCGCCAGATTCCCAGCAGCACGGCCACCAGTTCGGCGCTCTTGCCCATCAGGGTGGCCACCCTGTCACCGGGCCGGACGCCGAGCCGGGCCAGGGCCGCTGCGGCCCGCTCCGAGCGTTCCTGCAGCCAGCCGTAGCTCAGGTCGGTTGTCCGCAGGTCCGGGTCGATGACGGTGAATGCCGTCCGGTCCGCCGGGTGCCGGTCGCACAGCAGTTCGGCGGGTCGGGCCGGTTCCGGAAGCAGCGGCAGGCTGACTGGTTCGGGCATGGCAGGACTCCAATCGGAACGTCATTGTCCGCGGGCCGCCGGACGATCATTCCGGCGGTTGCCCTTCATGCTACCGGCTGGCCGCCCGGCCAGGACCTGGCGCAGCCCGGCAGGACGGCCCCGGTCCGGGACGACGGCGGCGGCACCGTGGATGCCGCCGCCGTCCGCCATCACGGAGCGTCAGTCCGCGATATAGAGCAGGCGCTTGTTGACGAACTCGTCCATGCCCAGCGGACCGAGCTCCCGGCCGAAGCCGGAGCGCTTGACCCCGCCGAAGGGCAGGTCCGCGCCTTCGCCGGCGGCGGTGTTGACGTTGGTCATGCCGGCCTCGAGCCGCTCGGCGATCCGGCGGGCTCGTTCCTCGTCGGTGCTGAACACCGCGCCGCCCAGGCCGTAGACGGTGTCGTTGGCCAGTTTCAGGGCCTCGTCCTCGCTGGAGACCTTGTAGACTACGGCGACCGGGCCGAAGAGCTCCTCGTGGTAGGCGCGCATTTCGGGGGTGACCCCGGTGAGCACGGCCGGCTCGAAGTAGGCGCCCGGCCCGTCCACCAGCTTCCCGCCGGCGTGCAGGGTGGCGCCCTTGTTGACGGCGTCGCGCAGCTGGTCGGCCAGGCCTTCGGCCGCGGCGCGGGAAGACAGCGGGGCGAAGGTGCCCGGCGCGTCCTCGGCCGGGTTCCCGGGCTTCAGCTTCCGGGCCTGCTCGGCGAGCTCGGCGACGAACTCGTCGTAGATGTCCGCCATGACGATCATGCGCTTGTTGGAGTTGCAGGCCTGCCCGGTGTTCTCCATCCGGGTCTCCCAGGCGGCGGCGGCGGAGGCCTTCACATCGGCGGTGTCCAGCACCACGTACGGGTCGGAGCCGCCGAGTTCGAGCACGGCCTTCTTCAGGTTCTTCCCGGCAATCGCCCCGATGGCGGCGCCGGCGCGCTCGGAGCCGGTCAGCGAGACGCCCTGGATGCGCGGATCGGCGATGATGTCGGCGATCTGGTCGTGGGAGGCGAAGACATTGACGTAGGCGCCCTTGGGCAGGCCGGCGTCGTCCATGATCTTCGCGATGGCCAGGGCCGAGCGCGGGCAGGTCTCGGCGTGCTTGAGGATGATCGTGTTGCCCAGCACCAGGTTCGGCGCGGCGAAGCGGGCCACCTGGTAGTAGGGGTAGTTCCACGGCATGATGCCCAGCAGCGCGCCCACCGGGCGCTTTTCGATCACCGCACGGCCGCCCCCGATGGGCTTGATCGGCTGGTCGGCGGCCAGCGAGGGGCCCTCGGTGGCGAAGTAGTCGAAGATCTCGGTGCAGAACTCGGCTTCGCCCCTGGCCTGGGAGAGCGGCTTGCCCATCTCCTCGGTGATGATCGCGGCCAGCTGCTCCGCCCGTTCGGTGAACAGTTCGCCGATGCGTGCCACCACCCTGGCCCGTTCCTCGATGGGCACGTCCCTCCAGCTCTGGAAGGCTCCGTGGGCCGCGGCGAGGGCGTCCTGGATCTGCTCGTCGGTGGCGGTGGGGAATTGCTCCACCACCTCACCGGTGGCAGGGTTCAGCACGCGGTATCCCGTTGCGGTCGACTGGGAAGTGGTTGTCACTGCCAAGCTCCTATCTGGTCTCACGGCGCGGCCGGGTAAGGGGCCGCCCTGATGCCATCATTTCGTGGAAGTCCGGAAATGTGAAATGAATAACATTCATAAATGTATCGCTTCACGAGCCGTTTGGGAATGGCTGTTCAGGATGTCGGGCCGGGCTGCTAGATTCGCGACTGCAACGGCTGCGGGACCCGCCGGGCCGGCGCGACCAACGAATCCACGTTTGAGGGAGTGCATGATGCCAGTCCGCAACGAACCCTGGCCCGCGGGGACCCCGTGCTGGATCGACTGCCAGGTCGACGACGTCCAGGCCGCCCGCCGGTTCTATGCCGGTCTCTTCGGCTGGGACATCCAGGACGGCCCGCCGGAGGCCGGCGGTTACCTGATGGCCCTGCTCGGCGGCCAGCCGGTCGCAGGCATCGGCCCCAAGCCGCAGGACGCCGGCCCGATGCCCAGCGTGTGGACCACCTACCTCGCTGCCGAGGATGCCGACGCCACGGCACAGGCTGTCGCCGAAGCCGGCGGCAGCGTGGTGATGCCGCCCTTCGACGTACTGGATGTGGGCCGGATGGCGGTGGCGGCGGACAGCGGCGGTGCCGTCTTCGGCATCTGGCAGGCCAAGGCACACACCGGCGTCGGCCGCTACGGCGAGTCGGGCACGCTGGTCTGGAGCGAGCTGCACACGCGGGACTACCAGGGCGCCCGCCAGTTCTACGCCCAGGTCTTCGGCTACACCTACGAGGACCTGGGCGACACGGACGAGTTCCGCTATGCCACGTTCACGCCCGCCGGCGGCGAGACGGCCGGCGGCATCCACCATGACCTGAACCTGCCGGAGGGCGTGCCGAATTACTGGCTGCCCTGGTTTGCGGTCGATGACGTCGACGCGACTGTAGCCAAGGGCCGGGAGTTGGGCGCCCAGGTGCTGTTCCAGCCGATGGACAGCCCCTACGGACGCATGTCGATCCTGGCCGGTGCCCAGGGCGAGGTGTTCGCCGTGATCAAGCCGCAGATGCCCGACGCCGGCGGCGCGGCCGGCTGAGTGCGGTGATAACGACGGCGGCGGGGCGGCTCCGGTGCCGGCCCCGCCGCCGGAGGTCCGGGCTGAGACCGGGGACAGGGGCTGCCCGTACGGTGTCCTAAAATCGTCGGGTGCTTGCCCGGAACCTCAGAACCGTCCATCCGGCGTGGGTCGTCGCCGCGCTGACCCTGCTCGCGCTCGTCGCCGGGGCCGCCTTCCGCTCCACGACCGGGGCGCTGTTTGCGCCGCTGGAAACGGAGTTCGGCTGGACCCGCACCGGGACCAGCGGCGCCGTCACGCTGAACCTGATCGTCTACGGGTTGACCGCTCCGTTCGCTGCCGCGGCCATGGAGCGGCTCGGGGTCAGGCGCGTGGTGCTGGCCGGCCTGGCGCTGACCGCGCTGGGCAGCGGGCTGACGGCGGTGATGACCGAGCTGTGGCAGCTGTGGATCCTCTGGGGCCTGTTCGTCGGAACCGGTACCGGGGTGATGGCGCTGGTGTTCGGCTCGATTGTGGCCAACCGCTGGTTCGCGAAGCGGCGGGGCCTGGTCATGGGCTTCTTTTCCGGCGCCAACGCCTGCGGGCAGCTGGTTTTCCTGCCGCTGATCGTCGCCCTGGCCCACCATCCGGGATGGCGGGCGGCCGCGCTGGCCACGGCGCTGGTGGCCGCCGTCATCATCCCGCTGGTGGCGCTCTTTTTCGCCGACAGCCCGCAGGCGATCGGGCGCCGGCCCTTCGGGGAGGACCCGGAGAGCCCGGTGTCCGGACCCAGGCGCCCGGGGGCCTCCGCCGGCCGGCTGGCGCTGACGGTGCTTGGGGACAGCCTGCGGTCCCGTGCCTTTTGGGTCCTGGTCTTCACCTTCTGGGTCTGCGGCTGGTCCACGAACGGGCTGATCCAGACGCATTTCATCCCGGCCGCGCACGACCACGGGATGCCCGCCGGCACGGCGGCCGGGCTGCTGGCCCTGATCGGCGTGTTCGACATCATCGGTACCGTGGCCTCCGGCTGGTTGACCGACCGCTTCAACCCCGCGCTGCTGCTGGTGGCCTACTACGGACTGCGCGGACTGTCCCTGGTCTTCGTGAACACCCTGCTCGGACCCGGCATCGAGCCCCCGCTGTGGATTTTCATCGTGTTCTACGGGCTCGACTGGGTGGCCACGGTCCCGCCGACGGTGGCGCTGTGCCGGGTCCATTTCGGCCTCGAACGGGCGGGAATCGTCTTCGGCTGGGTCTTCGCCTCCCACATGGTCGGCGCCGGCGTGGCCGCGGCGGCAGCCGGCTGGATCCGCGAGACCACCGGAAGCTACCAGCTGGCCTGGGTCTCCGCAGCCGTGCTGTGCGGGCTGGCAGCGCTCTCGCTGCTGGCGATCCGGAAGGCTCCTGCCGCCGAGCGTGAGCTCGTCCCCGAAGCTGCCGCCTGACCGGGCCGGCACGCCGGCGCAAGACCTGGCTGCCGCCGTCAAGTGAAGCTGCCGGGGTCCCCGTCCTGAGCCTGCGCAGGACGGGGACCCCGCTTCACGCTTGCATCCGGGCAGAACGGGCGTATCGTACGAAAGTGGGGGACAGCGTAGGGAACCCGGGCCATTCCGGCCCCGCCATGAGGGAGCACAAAATGCCTGACAAAGCGCCTCATCAGCACGAGCAAAAGAAGCAGGCCAAGGGCGCAACGATCAAACAGAAACGGGCGGAGAAGCGCGCCAAGGGCGCCGCGGGCGCTCCCGCCGATCCGGTGGCCCATATGAAGAAGCGCTGAAGCCTGCCGGAGCCGGTTCCGGCTCCGATTGACGGCGGCATCAGGGCAGGCCGGATGGGCCTGTCCTGGTGCCGCCTTTTTGCTGCCTTTGGCGGCCCTGCCGGCCGGTGTGGCCGGCAGGGCCCGGACTTCAGGAACCAGCGGGCGGTTCGAGTCCGGTCAGCAGCGCGCGCAGGTCCCGCGCCAGCTCCCGGCGGGTGGACGCGGACAGCCTGGACAGCAGGGCGGCTTCAAACCCCAGGACGGATTCCAGGATGGGCCGCAGCAGTTCATGCGCCTTGGCAGTCATGTGGATCAGGGCCCCGCGGCCGTCCCGGGGATTGGCCTCCCGTTGGATCAGCCCGGCATCCCGGAGCTTCTTGAGCCGCTTGGTGGCGCCGGCGCCGGAGATGAGCAGTTCGCCGGCCAGTTCGGTCGGGGTCATCGGCCTGCCGGTCCGGGCCAGCAGCGAGAGCATGTCGAACTCCGCCCGCGTAATACCGTTGGCGGCCAGCACAATGTCGCTGCGCAGTTGGATGATCTGGGCGATGCGGTTGATCCGCCCGATGATGGATGTCGGTTCGGTGTCCACGTCGGGGAAGATTTGCCGCCACTGCCGGCGGGCGGTGTCGATATAGTCCTCCGGTATGCCGGGCTTGTTGTCAGGTTCGGTGGCGGAAATGGCGGAATCCTTCGGCTCTGCGCCCCGCGGGCCGGCACGCGTGTTTAGTTAACCAGAGAACCATATTTGCCGTACCGGCCGCAGGCAGCCGGGGAGGCGGCGGCCGGAAGGACACGCCGGTGGGCTGTTCCCCCGGACGGCCGGGATCCGTACTCTTGGGACAGAGGAGGTGATAGGCCATGAACGCAGCAAAGGGCGACCGGATCATTATCCGCGGCAGGACAGTGGAGTCCCCGGACCGGCACGGAGAGATCCTCGAAGTCCGGGGCGAAGGCGGGGCACCCCCGTATTTTGTCCGTTTCGACGACGGGCACGAGTCTGTCGTTTTCCCCGGCGGGGACTTCGTCGTGGAGAAAGCCAGCTCCTGAGCCGGACTGGATAGCGCATAGCGGCGGTGCCTTGGGTTCCCGGCACCGGGAACCCAAGGCACCGCCGTCGTTATGCCCGTTCTGCTCGGCCGAGCTTGAGCACCGGCTTGATGGTCTTGCCGGACTTGCTGTCGGCCATCGCCGTGTCGATCTGGTCGATGCCGTAGTACTGCACGAGCCGGTCGAACGGGAAGCGCCCCTGTTTGTACAGCCCGATCAGCGCCGGGATCAGCCGGTTCGAGGTGCCGGAGCCGCCCAGGGTGCCCACGATGCGCTTGCCCCAGAGCGTGCGCAGATGATCCAGGCTGAAGCGGGCCTCGGCCGGGGCTCCGCCGATCAGGATGAGCGTGCCGAGCATGCCGACGGCCTCGGCGGCCTCCTCGATCACCGGGACCACCCCGGTGCACTCGAGTACGTAGTCCGCCGGCCCGCCGCATATCCGCCGGATCTCCTCCAGCGCGCCGGTCTGGCCGGAATTGATGGTGTGGGTGGCGCCGAATTCCCGGGCCAGTTCCAGGCGGGAGTCGTGCAGGTCGACGGCGATGATGGTGGCGGCAGGGGTGTTCTTCGCGGCCATCACCGCGGCCAGCCCGACGGCGCCGGCCCCGTAGACCACCAGCGATTCGCCCGGCTCGGGCCGGGCGGTGTTGAACACCGCGCCGGCACCGGTGGTGATGCCGCAGGCCAGCGGGCCCACCAGTTCCAGCGGCACGTCCCGGTCCACTTTCACCAGCGCCGAGGCCAGCACCAGCGAGTAGTCGGCAAAGGAGGACTGACCGAAGAAATGCCCGGAGATGGTGGTGCCGCCGGCGCGGCGGTAGCCGGAGGCGCCGGCCTTCGGACCCTTGAACCGGGCCCCGGAGACCAGGGCCTCGCCCAGCCGAAGGCAGTAGCGGTGCTCGCCGCGCTCGCAGTTGCGGCATTCGCCGCAGAACGGCCAGCCGATGACCACGTGGTCACCCACGGACACATTGCGCACGCCCTCGCCCACGGCCTCCACCACCCCGGCGCCCTCGTGGCCCAACACGCCGGGCAGCGGCAACGGCAGGTCTCCGGCCTGCGTAATGGCATCGGTGTGGCACACCCCGGTCGCCGTGATCTTCACGAGCGCTTCACCCGGGCCCGGGGCATCCAGCTCCAGTTCCTCGGCCACGAACGGCGCGTTCTTTTCCTCCACGACCAGTGCTTTGATTTTCATGACGCACTCCTTTGCGGATCCGGATTCAGGGATAGCATAAGGCCGCGCGGCCTGGACCCTCCGGGACCCGCGCTCTATCCGTCCGCCCGGGTGCCGGTCGAGGAGGCCTGCCGTTCCGGTGCGGGCGCCGGGGCAAGCCCCAGCGCGTTCCGCTCCACGTAGTCCAGCGCCAGCCGCACCGCGCCCGTGGCCACGATGGCATCGCCCAGCCCCGAAACGGCCACCCGGGGCGGGGTTTCGGTCAGCCGGGGCAGTTCCGCGGTGATGGTCGGCAGCAGCATCGCGGCCGAGGCGGCTACCGCACCGCCGATGACCACCAGCTCCGGATTCAGGAAGGTGGCCAGCAGCGAAATTACCCGCGCCATCCGCCGGCCGATCCGCTCCAGGATCTCCTGGGCGCCGGCGTCCCCGGCGGCCGCCGCCTCGAAGACGAAGCGGGCGGAGACCCGCGTCGTCCCCGGGCCCACCAGTTCCCGGATCCTGGTGTCCGCCCCGGAACCCAGCAGCTCGGTGCCCCAGAGCCGCGCCAGCTTGGCGATGCCGTCCTGGCTGCCGACGCCGTCGACCAGTTCCAGGCTGCCAACCTCGCCGGCGCCGCCGGTGCTGCCGTGCAGCAGCCGCCCGGCCTCGATCAGGCCGGTGCCGATCCGCTCGCCGGCCAGCATGACCACCAGGTCCTCGACGCCGGCCCCGACACCGCACCAGCGTTCGGCCAGCGCCGCGAGCTTGGCGTCGTTTTCCAGCAGGACCGGCCAGCCGTGCTGCTTCCAGGCCTCGGTCTGCAGCCCCAGGTCGAAGCTGGCCCACTGCCGCCTGCCCCTGACCACATTGCCGTGCCTGTCGACGGCGGTGGCCAGGCCGACGCCGACGGCCAGGACCGCCGGGTGCGCCATTCCGGCCGCGGCCAGGGCCTGGTCGACGGCCCGGGAGATGGTGCCGCGCCGTTCCGCCACATCGTCGGTTACCTTGCCGAACCGTTCCGAGGTCCGGCCCAGGATGCGGCCCTTCAGATCGGCCACCAGGACCGTGGTGGTGGCCAGGCCGACGTCGATGCCCAGTACGCAGCCGGCGGCCTCGTTGAATTCGAAGTACCGGGCCGGCCGGCCTTTCTGCGGTCCCGGGCCCCTGGGGGCTTCGAGTTCCCGTACCCAGCCGCGGCGGATCAGGTCGTCGCAGACGGCGATCACTGTCGCCCGGGTGAGCCCGGTGGCCTCGATCAGGTCGGTTCCGGTCAGCGCGGAGGAATCCCGCATGACGCCCAGCACCGCATTGAGATTGGCCCGGCGCAGCACCTGCGGCGTGGTTGCGCTCTTGTCCACAAAAAACCCCTTGACGTTCCTCGGCTGTGTTCCAGATAATACTAGTAGGACATAAATTTAGTGACTAAATAAAGTTCCTAAACTAATCCTGGTCCGACATGCAGCACACCAAGGAAACGGATTCACATGACTGTTCGCGTTGGCATCAACGGATTCGGCCGCATCGGCCGCAACTTCTTCCGGGCCGCGCTGGCCCAAGGCGCCGATCTGCAGATCGTGGCCGTCAACGACCTGACCAGCCCGGAGACCCTGGCCCATCTGCTCAAGTACGACAGCATCACCGGCCGGCTGGGCGCCGACGTGCAGGTCGAGGGCGGCGACCTGCTGGTGGACGGAAAGCGGATCCGGGTGCTGGCCGAACGGGAGCCGGGCAACCTGCCCTGGAGGGCCCTGGGCGTGGACATCGTCATCGAGTCCACCGGCTACTTCACCGACGCCGCCGCGGCCGAGAAGCACCTGGTCGCCGGCGCGAAGAAGGTGCTGATCTCCGCCCCGGCCAGGGACGAGGACATCACCATCGTGATGGGCGTCAACGACCACCTCTACGACGACGCCGCGCACCGGATCATCTCCAACGCCTCCTGCACCACCAACTGCCTGGCCCCGCTGGCCAAGGTGCTCAATGACAACTTCGGCATCGAGCGCGGCCTGATGACCACCGTGCACGCCTACACCGCGGACCAGAACCTGCAGGACGGCCCGCACCGCGACCTGCGCCGGGCCCGCGCCGCGGGACTGAACATCGTCCCGACCTCCACCGGGGCGGCCAAGGCCATCGGACTGGTGCTGCCGGAACTGCAGGGCAAGCTGGACGGCTTCGCGCTGCGCGTGCCGGTACCCACCGGTTCCGCCACCGACCTGACCGTTACCGTCTCCCGTGAGGTCACCGCCGAGGAGGTCAACGCCGCGTACCAGGCCGCCGCCGCGGACCCGAAGTGGGCCGGCATCCTGGCCTACACCGAGGATCCGATTGTCTCCTCGGACATCGTGACCGACCCGGCGTCGTCGATCTTCGACTCCGGCCTGACCCGGGCCATCGGCAATCAGGTCAAGGTGGTGTCCTGGTACGACAACGAGTGGGGCTACTCCAACCGGCTGGTGGACCTGGCCGAACTGGTTGCGGCCAGGTTGTCCTAACCCCCTGAACACGGCGGCGGGAGGCCGGCCTCCGAGTCCCTCCCGCCGCCGTCCCCACCCCGTCCCGGCCTCTTGCAGTCGGGGCGTGACAACGGCAACCATCCCGCCCAAAATGCGGGGTCTCGCGCAGGCGCTGTTCCGGATTTACCCTTGGGACATGGCACAAGTCGTGCCGGGCGGCCAAGCCAGCATCGGCAGCCCGGCGCCAGGACATATTTCCGCTGTCGTTGCCGCCGGCGCGGCTGCAGCCACGCTCGCCGCGTCCACCGTCCTGTGGTTCCTCAACAGTCCGCGGCCGACAACGTGGCTCATCCGGCGGCTGGGCACCCCGGGCACCCGGCGTCTGGCGCAGGCCATGGCCCGGCACGTGCCCGACGGCGTCAGCGAGGTGCTGGACCTGCAGTACCTGGCCAACCATCAACTGACGTACCTGGACGTCTTCTTTCCGGCGCGGGCGGAAACGGACGCGCTGCCGCTGCCGACCATTGTCTGGGTCCACGGCGGCGCCTGGATCGCGGGCAGCAAGGACGACGTCGCCAACTATCTGCGGGTCCTGGCCTCCTATGGGTTCACCGTCGTCGGGGTCGGATATTCGCTGGCCCACGAGCACAGGTATCCGGCCCCGGTGCGCCAGACGGCGGCGGCCCTGCTGTATCTGCAGTCGAATGCGGAGCGGCTGCATGTGGACCCGGACCGGTTCGTGCTTGCCGGGGACTCCGCCGGCGCGCAGATCGCCGCGCAGCTGGCACTGGTGGTTTCGGACCCGGGCTATGCGAAGCGGCTGGGCATTGCCGCGCCAATAACCCCGGACCAGCTGCGCGCGATGCTGCTGTATTGCGGGGCCTACGACCTGACCCTGACCAGCACCGCGGGCGCCGCCTGGCGCAGGTACGAGCACTCCGTGCTCTGGTCCTACACCGGGGCCAGGAACTACCTGGAGCTGCCGCATGTAGGGCTGGCGTCCGTGAACCGGCACGTGGGCAGGGACTTCCCGCCGTCGTTCATTTCCGCCGGTAACGCGGACCCGCTGCTGGCGCATTCCGTCGGGCTCGGCGAGGTCCTGGCCGCCGTCGGAGTGGAAAGGGAGACGTTCTTCCCCCGCAGCGAACGCGGCCTGCCGCACGAGTACCAGTTTCATCTGCACCAGGAAGCGGCCAAGGAGGCGCTGGCCCGCAGCATCGGATTCCTGCGCCGGCACACCGGCTGAACCGCCGGGACCGGCGTCAGGACTCCGCCGTGAGCTGGCGCCGGGCCTGCCTGGCCGCTTCCCGCGCCCGGGCGGTGACCTTCGCCGCGGCCTCGAAGTCCGCTTCGGCCGCCGCCTCCTGCTGCTCGAGGCCGGAGACCTCGCGCTCCAGTCCGGTGATCCGGCGCTTGAGCTCGGCGATCCGGGCTTCGAGCTCCCCGCGCCTGTCCGTCAGCTCGTCCAACCGGTCCTGGAGCCGCTGCTGTTTTCCTTCGGCATCGCCCAGCCGCCGCTCGGCGCGCTCCACGTCCGCCTGCGCCCGCCGACGACGCCGTCCGGCTTCCTCGGCCCGGCGTCCGGCCGGCCCGTGCGCCGGCGGTTCCTTTGGTGCGCGCGGTGCCGGACCGGTGAAGGGGGCAGCGGCACCGGGAACGGCGACCCTGCCCTCCAAATCAACCGGGTCGATGCCGTTGGACGAGAGCGAACCGGTCAGCAGTCCGCCGGCCACCGCTGCGGCAGCCCGGGGATCGGTCATCACCGCATGCAGCGTCTGCTCCACCTCCGAGACCGCAGCCGTCCCCACCGGGTGCCCCAGCTCCTCCGCCAGCTCACGGCCCTGCGCCGCGGCGGCGTCGAGCAGCTTGCGGCGCTGTTCGCCCAGCTGCTGCAGCCGTTCCGGGTCCGACTGCTCCTGCGCCTCGCGCATCTCCTGGCCGAGCCGGACGACGTCCTCCAGCTGGTCCCGGCGGCGCAGCGCGAGCATGTTCACCAGCCATGCGGCCGCAGACGGCTTCGGCAGCCTCTTGATCTGCCTTGCCAGCTCCTGTTCGCCGTCCCGCGCCGCCGCCTTGGCCTTGGCATTGCGGGCCGCCGTGAACTCCCCGGGCGGCAGCGCATACAATTCCCGCGCCGCGCTCTCCAGCTCCATCCCCCCAGCGTAGCCGCCGAGGGCCCCGTCGTGAGCTTGCGAGCGGCGGGAGGCGGCTGCGCGGTAGCCGCCGAGGGCCCCGTCGTGAGCTTGCGAGCGGCGGGAGGACGCGGAGCGTTACGGGAGCGGCCCTCCGGCGGGCTGGCTTCCCCGCCGCACCGGGGCAGCTGCTGAATGGAACACCTCGGTGTCCACGTCCGCCTGCTGGGCCGCGCTGTAGCGGGCGCCATGCACGGTCTGCTCGTTGATGAGTCTGTCCAGCCGCCGGAGCAGGTCCGCTTCCAGGCGGACGGTGTCCGCGCCGAGGTCCTCATCCAGGTGGCCGGTGCCGGTGGTGCCCGGCAGCGCGACGACGTGCTCGCCCCGGGACAGCACCCAGGCGATGGCCAGCTGGGCCATGGTGCAGCCGGCCTCCCTGGCCAAGGCGGCGAAGCCGTCCAGCAGCGCCAGGTTCTTCGGGTAGTTCTCCGCGGAGAAGCGCGGCATGGAGTGCCGGATGTCCGACGCCGGCAGGGAGGCGACGTCGCGGAGCGTGCCGGTGAGGAAGCCGCGGGCCAGCGGGCTGAAGGCGACGAAGGCGGTGCCGAGTTCGCGGCAGGCATCCAGCGTGCCCAGCTCGGGGTTGCGGCTCCAGAGCGAGTATTCGGCCTGCAGCGCGGCAATGGGGTGGACGGCGTGGGCCCGGCGCAGCGTGGCGGCGGAGACCTCGGAGAGGCCGATGCCGCCGATCTTGCCCTCCGCCACAAGTTCGGCCAGCGCGCCGACGCTCTCCTCGATGGGAACAGCCTGGTCCCAGCGGTGCAGGTAGTACAGGTCGATGTGGTCGGTGCGCAGCCGGCGCAGCGCGTCCTCGCAGGTGCCCTTCAAGGTTTCCGGGCGGCCGTCGATCACGCGCCGGCCGTTTATTGAGGCCATACCGCATTTGCTGGCCAGGAAATACTTGTCGCGCCGGGGGCCAAGGACCTCGCCGATGAGGGTCTCGTTGGCTGTGGCGCCGTAGATCGCGGCGGTGTCAAAGTGCCGCACGCCGTGGTCGAGGGTGTGCAGCAGCAGCTTGGCGGCGTCCTCCCGGGCAGGCGGAGTGCCGTAGGCGTGGCTGAGGTTCATGCAGCCCAGGCCGATGCTGCCAACGTCGTGCGTGCCGATGAAGCGTGTCTGCATGGAGGGGTCTTCCGGTCGGGCTGGAGCGGGGTGCCGGATCCTTCTTAGCACACCACGCTGCCGGGAGGCCGCACCACGGGTGCAGCCACTTAATTCTTTCAGTGGATGCGCAGGCACAGCAGCACGTAGGCGCGCGCGGCCGCGGCCAGCTCGCCGAGTGCGACCGACTCGTCCGGCTGGTGGGCCTGTTCGGTGAGGCTGCCCGGTCCCAGGACGATCGTCGGGATGCCGTGGTCCCGGGCAATGAAGCCGCCGTCGCAGGCGGCAGTCCAGCCGCCGGCACGGGAGTGCCCGCCGGCGTCGGCGACGCAGGCCAGTGCCGCCGTGACCAGGGGATGGTCCGCCGGGGTGCGGAAGCCGGGCATCTGCATGGTGACCCGGCCGGTCACGGTGATGCCGTCGGTGTCGATGCCGGCCGCCCGGATCCTGGACAGCAGGCCCGCGAGGATTTCTTCCGGGTCCTCGCCGGGCATCAGGCGCCGGTCCAGGGACAGCCGGCACGACGGCGCCACCACCGAGGCGCCCTGGCCGCCTTCGATCCGGCCCACGTTCCAGCTGCCGGCGCCCAGCAGCGGATCGCGGTCCAGCTGCAGTTCCGCATGGTCGGCCCGGATCAGTTCGATCATGCGGGCGGCGGCGTTGATCGCACTGCGCCCGTCGGCCGGGCGCCCGGAGTGGGCCGCCCTGCCGGTGACTTCCAGTTCCAGGTAGCTGTCCCCGCGGCAGGCGGTGACGGTCTCCAAGCCTGTGGGTTCGGCCACCACGCAGCCGAGGTAGCGGTGCGGCAGGCCGGTCAGGGCGCGGATGCCGAGCCCGAGGTCCTCCTCGTCCACGGTGCAGGCCAGGGTGACCGGCCCGGCCGGCGTGGTGCCTGAACGCCGCAGTGCCGCCATGGCGCCGAGCACCGCGGCCAG